>JAGGWR010000264.1 GCA_021163445.1 Candidatus Tharpella aukensis | reverse complement strand
CGTCATGGGGGACTTGGCAGGATAAAATTATTGTCGGCGGCCTGATGAGTTGTAAGAATGATTGTTATCTGCCTGAAGAGGGTTTGAGCAGTGTTGAGGCGGAAGCTTTTCATGCTTGGCAGAGTCGTCATTTGAGTGCAGCCGGGGTCGATTTTTTGGTCGCCCAGACGTTGCCGGCTCTACCTGAAGCGGTGGGACTGGCCCAGGCTATGGCTGCAACCTCGACGCCGTATGTTATCAGTTTTGTAATTAATCGTGAAGGACGGCTGCTTGATGGTCACAGCCTGGCGGAGGCGATAGCGGTTGTCGATGCGGAACTTGAAAAACCGCCGCTCGGTTATATGGTTAATTGTGCTTACCCATCATATCTCAAGGCCGAACGGGAGCCGGATGCGGTTCTTTCTCGCCTGATCGGTTTTCAGGCCAACGCCTCTTCGCTTGATCATGATCAGTTGAATGAAGCCGAAAAAATGCAGGTCGATGAGGTTTCCGACTGGGGGCGGCGTATGGTTGCTCTCAACCGGAATTTTGGTCTCCCGATTTTAGGTGGTTGTTGCGGTACCGGGGTTGAGCATTTGAACTATTTGATTAATCATCTTGCCTAGGAGGCTATCCGAGAATGTTATTTTTCCAGATTGTAGAGACAAGGCATGCCTTGTCTCTACATCAAACCGAGGAAACAAACGGGAAACAAACGGGGTTAGATCCCAATTTAATTAAAAAAGTTAGTTCTCGGACAGCCTCCTAGGTCGATTATGCCTATTTATAACCTAAATCAGCGGCCGGTTTTTCCGCCAGCCTATCTTGCCGATTCGGAAAGCGGTCTGCTCGCTATTGGCGGTGATCTCTCGCGTGAGCGCCTTGTGCGGGCCTATGCCGAAGGTATCTTTCCTTGGTATTCTCCCGGTGATCCGATTCTCTGGTGGTCACCCGATCCTCGTGCGGTTCTTATTCTTGATGAATTTCATCTTTCGCAACGCAACCGCCGCTACCTGAAAAAAGCCAACTTTATCATGCGCCGGGATTCAGCTTTTGCGGCGGTGGTTAAAAAATGTGCAAAAACTCCGCGCCGTCATGAAACCGGAACCTGGATTACCCCGGAGATGGCGGCGGCCTACCTTGATCTCTATCAGGCCGGTCTGGCCCACTCTTTTGAAACCTGGCAAGATGGCAACTTGGTCGGCGGTCTTTATGGGGTCTCACTTGGGCGCTGTTTTTTTGGCGAGTCGATGTTTTCGTTGGTCGATCACGCCTCCAAGGCGGCGCTGGTCGATCTCGTCGCTTTTGCCCGGCGCTGCAATTTTCATTTTATCGACAATCAGTTTTTAACCCCGCATCTCAAACAGTTTGGCGTACGTGAGGTCAGTCGCCGGGAATATCTCAAGCGTTTAGAGAAGGCCTTGCGCAAACCGACATTGAAAAAGAGCTGGTATGATCTTTAGACTTGCATATATCGATAAATAATCGTATTGTTCGTCAAATTAGCCAGATTTTATTAAAATAAAGAAGGAGATTGTATGGCACAGAAACCGGGAAATCTTATTTATGGTCTCGAAGATCAGCCACCGGTGGTGATCACTTTTTTTTTGGCTCTGCAACATATCAGCGTAATTGTGATCGGTTTTCTTTTTCCGGTTATTATTGTCAGAGAAATTGGCGGCAACATGCACGATTCCGTGCGTTTTGTCTCGGCTTCAATGCTGGCGGGTGGGATTGCCGTAATTATTCAGTCTCTTAGAAAAGGGCCAGCCGGTTCAGGATTTCTCTGGCCTGAGGTTTGTGGTCCTTCATATCTGGCGGCCTCAATGCTGGCCGCCAAGACCGGCGGACTCTCTTTGGTCTTTGGCATGACCCTGGTTGCTTCCCTGTTTGAGGGTATACTCTCAAAAATTATGAGACATTTAAGGGTGTTGTTTCCCGCCGAGGTGACCGGCATGATTGTTATGATGGTCGGGCTGACCGTCATAAAGGTGGCCAGTAAAAACTTTTTTGGCATGGGTGGGGCTGAAACCAACATCTCTCTGCCCGCTCTTTATACCGGTCTTTTGACGTTGGCGACGATGATCGGACTCAATATCTGGGGTAAAGGCAAAGCCAAACTTTTCTGTGCCCTTATCGGTATGATGGTTGGTTATGTGTTGGCCGCCTTTTTCGGAATCATTGATTTCTCGAAACTGGGGGCTGAGTTTGCGGTGCCGTTTTTTGCTACGCCTTTTGCGGGTCATCCGGGATGGTCTTTTAATGCCGCCCTGCTTGCCCCTTTTCTGGTGGCGGTTCTCTGCTCAACCTTAAAGACGGTCGGTGATCTTACCACCTGTCAGCGGATCAATGACGCCAAGTGGAAGCGACCGGATATGGACAACATCAGCCGGGGTATTCTAGCTGATGGATGCGGAGCTTTTATCGCGGGTCTTGCCGGTGGTTTTGGTCAGTCGACATCTTCCAGTAATATTGGTCTTTCCATCGGCACCGGGGCGACCAGTCGGGTCATTGCCAAATGGATTGGTGTAATTTTAATAATTCTCTCATTTTTCCCCAAAGCTTCGGTAATCTTTGCGATTATGCCGCAGCCGGTGTTGGGCGCGACCCTGCTTTTTGCTTTGAGTTTCATGGTCGTTGCCGGTATCCAGATTATTATGTCGCGAATGATAGACGGTCGCAAGACCTTTGTTGTCGGACTTTCAATTATTTTTGGTTTGAGTGTTGATATTGTGCCGGGAGTCTACAGTCAAGCTCCGGCGTGGCTGGCTCCGGTGGTGAGTTCTTCGCTGGCCGCTTCGACGATTATGGCACTTATTCTCAACCTTCTCTTTCGCCTCGGTATTGCTCAGAGTGCTACTTTGAAACTTGAGCCTGGAACCAGTTTTAGCGATGCTGTCTTTAATTTTATGGAACAGCAAGGCGGTCTCTGGGGAGCGCGTCAGGAGGTAATCCATAAAGCGGCATCCGCTATGAGTGAATCGATGGAGGCGGTTATTACCCTTAATGGGATTGAGACGCCGGTGGAGATGACGGCCCGTTTTGATGAATTTAATCTTGATGTTGCGGTAACTTACCAAGGGGTTCCCTTGGTTCGCGCCCAGGCTCTTCCCTCGATTGAAGAGATGGTGGACGAGAAAAAAATTGCTGAGATGTCGATGTTTTTGGTGCAGAAATATTGCGACGGCTGTGTAATCGAGGAGAAAGGCGGTAATAATGTCTTGAAACTGCATTTTGCCCATTAAGCGAATCTTCTGTTATACGTTTCCCGCGAAGCTGGAAACAAAAAACGCGGCATCTTTGAAAGTGGATGCCGCGTTTTTGTTTTTAATTGGGGTCAGAGTAAAATTAATGTAATTAATTTTACTCTGACCCCAATTAAAAATGGCTTTCGGGTTAATTGTTGCCATCTTTAGTAATTATCTCAGACTTTTCGAGACTTATTGTAATTTTAGGCTTGCATGTTTCTGCCGGTAATCGTATAACCCCGTCAAGAAATCAATATAGACGACGTTGAAAAGTGTATAGAGTGTTGGTAAAATAATTGTACAGGAGGAAAAATTGGTCAAGAGAGTAGTAATTATTATAATCGCTTTATTGATGGCGATTGTATCGGGTTCAGCATTGGCTGCAGATATTAAGATAAAAGGTGATTTTAATAATCGCTTTACCATCTACAACAACCACAATGATTGGTTTCAGGCTGAGAAAGGGGTTTTGGGAGACGGGAACTCATCGGAAAGTTGGGGTGAAGCCAAGTACCGGATGTGGTTTAATGCCGCAACTAATGATGACAAAGTTAAAGGTGTCTGGGCCTGGGAGGTCGGGTCGTTGGAGTATGGTAAGTCCGGCAACATTGGCAAGGGTGTGGGCGGGAGCTATTCCGGTGATGCCATCAACCTTGAAACTCGTTGGCTTTATACCGATTTTCAGTTGCCTTGGCTGGCTGATAAAGCTCGGATTCGTATGGGTTTGCAGCCTTTTACGGTGAATAAATATCTCTGGTCAGAAACAATTATGGGTGTGACTTCTGATATTGCTTTAGGCCCGGTTAATCTGAATCTCTCCTGGTTGCGGCCTTATCGGGATCCGGTAACAGATGATGATGATGATGTCGAAGATCTAGATGCTTTCTATGCGCGGGTAAATTTCAAGCCTGTCGATGGGATTAAAGTGGGGTTTTTTGGGCTTTATATGACAGGTGACCCGGATCACAGTGATCCCGCCAATTATATGACAATTACTTCGCAAAATTATGAAGTCAAAAAATTTAAAAATAGTACAGACCTTGATCTCTATGTTTTTGGTGTTGACGGTAAAGCCGTAGTTGGTGACCTCTTTGCCAGCTGGGACCTGATGTACCAGGGTGGTAGCGTTGATGATGTCAATTTTAAAGAGTCATATAATGGTTGGGATTACAACAAGTGTCGGGTTAACGAAGATTTTGATGTAAGTGCCTGGTTGGCTCATGTTGATATCGGCTACAAGATCAATAAAATGAAGTTTACCTACACCTTCTGGTACGCTTCCGGTGACGATGATGGCAGCGATAGTGATTTTGATGCCTTCATGGCGGTCGATATTGATTGTAAAGAAAATATGACTATCTTTAAAGCGATGTATACTGAGGATGATTATTTTACGGAAAAAGATTATCTGCTCGATAAAGGTTTTATCATGAATAAGCTGACTTTTGATTATAAAGCCAGCAAAAAACTCTCTTTCGGGACGGCAGCCATGTATATGTGGACGGCTGAAGATATTGTCTACGTTGATGATGACGGTAAGCAGCGAAAAGAGGATGAAGTCGGGATTGAGATCAATGCTTATTTGAAATACAAAATTTATGATAACCTTGAATTTGCAATTAATGCCGGTTACCTTTTCAGCGGCGACGCCATGGATTTCTGGGAAGTTGATCAGCGTGACGGCAGCAGCGATGAAGATATTTTTACATCCACCTGTAGAGTCCGCTACAAATTTTAATGGCGTCGTAAAAAGTTCCGATCTCCTGCGGCGTTGTGATTTTTCAGACACTCGACATACTACTTGTATAGTCTCGCGCCTGAAAAACCACAACGCCTTGTATATCGAAATTTTTACTTAGCCATCCCAAGATATACTCACTGCCGCAGGTGGGGACTGGGTTTGACGGGACTACTGGTTATTAATAACTCACGTAGTGTCAAATCATAATGCAAACCAGGGATATCCGGTAGCCTGTCCCCCTCGAAGTGGGCGAAGCGATCTTCACTCTAACTTCAATTGCTTAATAGAGTTGCGGGCGAAGCCCGCAACAGGAGATATAAAATGAAAATGAATCGAATTCAAACTGTCAGCCTTTTTTTAGGAATGTTGATGTTGTCTGCTTTCATCTGGTCAAGCCCGGCTACCGCCCAGGATCGAACCCCGGTTATTATCTTTCATGCCGGTAGTTTGTCGGTGCCGTTGGCGGCGATGGAGAAAGCTTTTGAGGCGGCCCATCCCGATATCGACATTTTGCGTGAGGGTGGCGGTAGTCGTAAATGTGCGCGTAAGATTTCTGATCTGAATAAAGATTGCGATATTATGGCTTCGGCTGATTTTTCGGTGATTGACCGGATGCTGATACCGGATTACGCATCCTGGAATGTCCGTTTTGCGACAAATCAGATGGTTCTCTGCTACACCGACAGCAGTGCTTTTGCCAAAGAGGTTGCCCCTGACACCTGGACTAATATCCTTGCTCGTAAAGGGGTGGTCTGGGGGCACTCCGACCCCAATCTCGATCCTTGTGGTTATCGCGCTTTGATGGTGCTCCAGTTGGCCGAAAAATTTTTTAATCAGCCGGGACTTTACGACCGCCTGCTGGCTAATCGGCCGTTGGCTAATATTCGACCCAAAGCCGTAGAACTTGTGGCGATGCTCGAAAGCGGGGTGATGGATTATGCCTGGGAATACCGTTCGGTAGCGGTTCAGCATAAGCTTAAATTTTTGACGCTGCCGCAAGAGATTAATCTCAGCAGCTATGCTCAGGAATCTTTCTATAAACAGGCCCGCATCGCAGTCAGCGGCAAGAAACCGGGTGAAACAATTGAGCTTCAAGGTAAATCGATCACTTATGGCGTGACTTTGCTCGATCAGGCTCCGAACCGGAAGGCGGCCATCATGTTTCTTGACTATATGCTCAATCCCGAGGGTGGCTTGAAAATCTTGGCTGAGATGGGTCAGCCCCCGATCGCCCCGGCCCGGGTTGCCGATCAGGAAATGCTGACGAAATTGCCGATAAAATTACAAAAACGGGTTACAGTTGATGCATTCGTAAAAAATCACGGGATGGCTAAGTAAAAATTTCGATAGACAAGATGTTGTGGTCTTTCAGGCGCGAGACCATACATGTAGTATGTCGAGTGGCTGGAAGGCCACAACAACGCAGGATATCGGAACTTTTTACGACGCCATCACAGTTGATAAATAGCAACTTATGCGTAAAGAATCTTTTCTCTGGCTGGCTCTGGCGAGCAGCTTTATAGTTCTACTTTTTATTACGTTCCCGCTTTTGCGGATGATTTCGGCTCCCTCTTTGGCGTCACTCTGGGAGACGATTCGCGATCCTGATGTCTATCGTTCGATCTGGCTCAGTCTCTACACCGGCATCAGTGCGGCTCTTATCTGTTTCGTTTTTGGTACTCCGCTGGCCTATCTTTTAGCCCGCAGTGAATTTCGCGGCAAAAAACTGGTTGAGGCGATTGTCGATCTGCCGATTGTGATTCCGCATCCGGTGGTCGGTATTGCTCTGCTCGGTCTGGTTGGAAAAAACTTCTGGCTCGGCCGGGTTATGCAGGATTTGGGTATTCGCATTGTCGGCAGTCCGACCGGTATCATTATGGTTATGACTTTTGTCGGCCTGCCCTTTTATCTCCAGGCGGCCAAGGAAGGTTTCGCCTCGGTTCCCCCGCGTCTCGAACATGTCTCCCGCAGTCTCGGCGCCTCGATGTTTGCCACGTTCATTAACGTTACTTTTCCTCTGGCTTGGCGTTCTATTTTAAGTGGAATTATCATGTGTTGTGCCCGGGCGATCAGCGAGTTCGGCGCGGTGGTGATTATCGCCTACCATCCGATGATCGCTCCGGTTCTCATGTTTGAGCGTTTTCAGTCGTTTGGCCTGCGTTATTCGCAGCCGGTTGCGGTCTGGTTGATTGTTGTCTGCCTCTTGCTTTTTCTCTCGTTGCGTATGGTCACTAGCGGGTCGAAAAAGCCTAATGCGGGATTTGTCCGCAACCTAAGGCACAAAGGCACAGAGGCTGAAGGCACAAAGCTTTAATTGAATCAAGGAAACCGAGCATGATTTCAAAAAACTTTGTGCCTCTGTGCCTTCAGCCTTTGTGCCTCGTTAAACCTTTTTTTCTATTTTTTATGGCAGACTTTCAGGAAAAAATTACTAAAAATGGGAGTCAGGCATGAGCATCCGGATAGAGAATCTTGCCGTCGATCTCGGCTCATTTCATCTGCGAAATATTAATCTGACTCTGGAGTCCGGTGATTTTTTTGCCCTGATGGGGCCCACCGGAGCCGGAAAGAGTGTGCTGTTAGAAGCCTTGGTTGGTCTGGTGCCGATTGTCGGGGGAGATATTTTCATCGATGATCGCAAGATCACCAACTTAGCCCCGGAGAAACGGGGTATTAGTATTGTTTATCAGGATTACGCCCTTTTCCCCCACCTGACGGTGCTTGATAATATTCGCTACGGCTTGCGTTTTCAGAGCCATAAAAAAAGTACTGCGCCGATTGATGAACTTGTTGACCGATTAAACTTAAACCATCTTTTGCAGCGCCACCCGGAGACCTTAAGCGGTGGTGAACAGCAGCGAGTCGCCCTGGCTCGAGCGCTGGCCGTTACTCCCGACATTCTATTACTCGACGAACCCCTTTCGGCGCTTGATCCCAAATTTCGCCAGGATTTAAGGGCGCACCTGAAAACCTTACATCAGGCGAGCGGTGCTACCTTTATGATGGTGACCCACGATTTTTCCGAAGCTCTTTCCCTGGCTCAGCGGGCCGCAGTCATGAACCAGGGAGCGCTTGAACAGACAGGAACTATTGAAGAGATTTTTTGTCGCCCAACTTCAACCATGGTTGCTGATTTTGTCGGCATGAAAAATCTTTTCAAAGTTGAATTCTCGGGCGCAAGCGCCCGAGCTGGCGGCGTCGAGATCAAGGTTGGACGAGAAGCTGACGCGGCGCAAGGCTATATCGCCATTCGTCCGGAAGATCTTATTTTAAGCAAAGAGCCGCTGGTCTCCAGCCTGCAAAACTCCTTTGTCGGCAAAGTCACAGCCATTCGCAGCCACGGTTTCTTCT
>JAGGWR010000259.1 GCA_021163445.1 Candidatus Tharpella aukensis | reverse complement strand
TGGTAGGTCTCTTGCGCGCACCACTGGTCGGGGATAAAGAACTCTCTCGCTAAAAGGCGTTTGATGAAGTTTTGCGGAGTGTCAATCATCTGCAAAATTTCGATATATTCCGGACTGCCGGCACCCTCGCTGCAGGCGCTGGCGATCACGATCTCACCGCCTGCTTTGACAACCGGTGCGGCCCCGGTGATGCCTTTAACGGATTGGTAGAGGTTGCAGTCGAGGGGTGCGCCGGAGTTGGTTGTAACTATAAAGTCGAGCGGTTCTTCAAGTTTCATGGTACAAAAAGGGGCGAGAAAATGACATCCCTCAAGGTGAGCTTTGACCGGGTCGCCAGCAAAAACCCGAGTTATTTTTTTACTTGTGTCAAGGGTGACGTTAACCATAAAATCGGCCCCGGCCTTCTTCATGATACTCAGACCCGCTTCATGAAAAGGATTTCCTGCAAGAGCCCCGTAAACGGTCATTGGATGGGCAATCATCTCCGGGCCATGCATATACTCAAGGGTTTCCAGCGAAGAGATGCCGGGCAAAATCGATTTGCGGCCGCCGGAAAAACCGGCCCACATATGGGGTTCGATAAAACCGGTCAAAATCTTAAGATCGGCGGCAACGTAGTGACGGTTGATCAGGGCCGGGACGCCGTCGTTAATTTCACCGACTAAAACCATATCGTCCGCCTCTTTGGAGAAGTGGTTGATGATACGATAGTTTTCGGCAATCTCGGCCCCGACCAGAGCGATCAGTTCATCACCCTCATTGGGACGATGGATGCCGGTGGCAATCAGGATAGTAATCTCTTCCCTTTTTATGCCGGCGTTCTCGATTTCGGCGAGCAAGGGGGGGAGGATGGTCTGGTTAGGCACCGGGCGGGTTATATCACTGATAACTACACAGGCGCATTGTCGACCTTTAGCGAGATCAGCCAATGGCTTTGCCGCAATCGGTTTGCGCAGGGCTTGTAAAACAGCTGCTTCCGGGTTTTCGGCGGCTGGCGCTTCACGAGGTCGTAAAACGCCCTGAAATCCCGGACTTTCATTTATTTCAAGGGGTAAACCATCAGGGCCGTAGCTCAGTGTAACTTTCATAGGTTCTCCTTTAAGCTCTTACCAGTAAAGTTTTACTGAAAATGGTCGAAACTTTAATTTATCACAGTAAAATCTGGGTTGATTTTGTATATCATGAAGGGGGGTAAAAACAACACTTTATTATTGAGTATTCAGCGAATTACTCTCAATTTCTTAGTTGAAATATCATTTTTATCTCTTTTTTCTTCTCTTTACTCTTTTATGGTGGTATCCTTTCGTATAAATTTTTATCTATTTTACATGGAGTTTGCTTGATGGATTTTATAAGTACCGACATCGATGGTGTCTGTTTGATAAAACCTGATATTTTTCGTGATAATCGGGGTTTTTTTATGGAGACCTTCAATCAGGGGAAATATAATGAGGGGGGGGTGCCTTACAATTTTGTTCAGGATAATATGTCATATTCGGGACGAGGTACGGTGCGCGGGCTTCATTATCAGCTCAAACAGCCGCAGGGGAAACTGGTTTTTGTTTTAAAAGGTGAGATTTTTGACGTGGCCGTCGATATCCGGCGCGGTTCGCCGACTTTCGGTCGCTGGCTTGGATATAATCTATCCGATAGCAATCGATACCAGCTTTTTGTGCCGCCGGGTCTGGCGCATGGCTTTATGGTGTTGAGCGAGACAGCTGAAGTCTACTATAAATGCACCGACCTTTACTCGCATGGAGATGAGTATGGGTTGCTTTGGAACGATTCGGAAATTGGCATAACGTGGCCCGATAGAGAGGTTGTCCTTTCGGAAAAGGACACCTCTTTGCCGACTTTGGCCACGATTAATAAGGATCATCTGCCGATTTGGTCGGGCACTAAGTGATTTGGTAGCCGGCGGCCTTCCAAGTACTCATGCCGCCAATGACACTGTAGACATTTTTATAGCCTTGCTGTTTAAGGATTGAGGCGGCGATGTTGGAACGGTAGCCGGACATACAGATGACACTGATATGTTGATCCAGGTTGCTGTTAAAACCTCGATTGATAAGTTCAGGTAGCGGTAGATGCTCAGCTTTTTCGATGTGGCCGGTTTGCCACTCTTGCTCATTGCGAACATCTAAAACCATATGATTGCTATATTTTTCGCGCACATGGTGCAGGGAATGGACGCTGATCTGGGGTAGAAATCCGGTCTCTTCAGCTGCCAGAATCCAGCTGCTTAAGCCGATGATGTAACCTCTGATATTGTCGTAGCCGACCCTGCGGAACATTGTTGTTGCAGTTTCAATCTCCTGATGATTATTGGCCAGGAGTAGAATTTCATTTTCCGGTTTAACTATATTGCCGATCCAGGTTGCGGATTTGGGGCCCATGCCGATATTGAAACTGCCGGGGATATGGGCACCGCCAAAGGCGGTTGCCTCCCTTAAATCGATGAGCAGCTTGTTCGGATCACTTTCAAGGAATCTTTTACAGGTTAGAGGTTTGTACTCGCTAATCACCGGTAACTTTTCAGTAAGTTTTGGTCCTTGCAGGTTGGTGTTTATAATATGGGTGAAGTTAACTGGTCGATGTGGCGTATTTTGGCTCAGTTGGATTTTGAAATCTTCAAAATCGAGTTGCATAAAGGGGTTAGTCAGTCGTTCAAAGCCTAAGGTTGATGAAGGCTTGGCACTGATTCCGGCACCGCAGAGAGAGCCCGCCCCATGAGCGGGATAAACTTCTACATAGTCAGGAAATTCATCAAGTTTTACGCGTAGACTGTGATAGGCGTTTCTGATCTGTTCTTCTATAAGCTCGCCGCCGGCCAGGTCGGGACGACCGATGCTGCCGACAAAGAGCAGGTCGCCGGTTAAGAGCATCTCGACAAGATCGCCACGAATCAGATCGGTGATTGCCAGAGAAATTGAGTTGGGGGTATGGCCCGGAGTTGCAATTACCCTGATTTTAGCATTACCGATGACAATTTCATCCCCGTCATGTAGGGGCAGATGATCATAACCAACCGGTGAACCGGCTCCGATATGGATTGGAGCTCCGGTTTGGTATTTAAGTTCGGCGGCCCCTGAAATGTGGTCGGCATGGACATGGGTTTCAATAATCCCGGTTATTTTCATTTTGTTGATCTGGGCTGCTCTCAGATAGTCGTCAATATCTCGTTTCGGATCGACGACAATGGCGCGACCATCTTGCGGACAGCCGATCATATATGATAGACAGCCGAGACCTTCGACTTTAAATTGCTGAAAAAACATATCTGCCTCCATGGAGTTTTTTTATATACTAAAATTATCGAGTTTAAATTATTTGTATGTTAAAAAAGATAGACTGTCAAGGGCTTTTCCTTGAACTCTGGTTATGCTTTACTTGTTTTGATTATTTGATCGTTTGATAAAATAGGAGATAGTTATGCTCGTTGCTGGACATGAGGAATGTTTCGTTTGTCACAACAATTTTTGTTTTTCTTCAATTAATAGTTGTGATTCAGGGGTGGAGACAAAAATGGTTTTCAGTCTGGATCATGAAGGGTGGATGGGTATCCCGCATGGCGGCGTCGCCATGACTGCCTTGCTCGATCTGGCGGATCATTGTTGGTTGCAAAGCAAGGGGGAGAACTTGGCTTATCCTCTGGAGATTGACTGGCGTTTTGCCGATGCCGTGCATATCGGTGATGAGATGTCTTTACAGGCGGTTGTTAATGATAATGATGAAAACAGTCTGCTTTTGTCAATGCGGCGGCCGGGTAGTGAAAAAATCTATCTCAAGGGTGAAGTTCGGGTTGCCGCAAAAGTTGCCGAGGTCGGTTTTCCCCTGTTAGAGCCGGAACTACTGCAAAAAAATAGTACACAGCATCAACCTCTGGCTATTTACGACAACTGCTTTGTTTGCGGCCGAAAAAGGCAAAAACCTGGTTTGAAGCGCCGTTTCTTTAAGTTCGGGTGTGTTGGGGATGAATTACCCGCAATTATTGTGCGTTTTGGTGGTGGGCCGGAAGAATTGCAGTTGGCCTCCTCATTTCAACAGGCTTCCGGCACTCTTCATCCGGGAGTCCTGGCGGCCCTTTTGGATGAAATTTGTGGTTGGAGTGGAGTGTTGGCTGATGATCTTTACGGTTATACGGTGCGTTTTAAACTCCATATTAATCGTCTGCCGGCCATCGGTGAGGAACTCTACGGGATGGCGCCGACTCCTTTAGTGCGGGGTCGTGGGAGCCGGAAATTTTACCATCCAAAAGGTGCCCTCTATCAAAAAAAGGCCGATGGCGCACTTGAAATAATTGCCGTCGCAACCGGTCAATGGCTGGCTCGGGATGAGTTACGTCAGCAGTTTGATGATACTCAGATTGTGGAGGATATGTCGGGAATTGTATTCTAATGCGGGCTTTAGTGTCGAAAAAAAGGGTAGCGGAGTAGCTCAACTTCGCTACCCTTTTTTTATAACGCCATCAATCTTTTTTCTGAAAAATTTGGGCCGCAAGATCAATATCTTCGGGACAGAAGATAAAGAGGGTGTTATTGTCAGTCGGTGAAACTGAACCGTATACATAACTGATGTTGATGCCGGCGTCACCGATTTTTTGGGCGGTTGCGGCTAAGGTGCCGGGCTTATTATCAAGCTCAATCGCCATGACCGGGGTGATCTCATAGAGATAGTCCTTCTGAGATAGTAAATCTATGGTTTTATCGGTGTCACTGGTCAAAAGGCGAACCAGGGCAAAATCTTTGGAATCTTCCTGAATCATGCCGTAACTGGCAGCCGTGGCGTGACGTTTTAAGGCTTTTCCCCGGGCTTTGAAAAGCTCTTCGACATAGCTGGTTGCATCTTGGATAGTTATGGCATCGACATTAATTTTATTTTCAGATAACAGCAACGTGAGTTTAGCTAACTCGCCGGGAACATTTTTTAAAAAAAGGGTGATTTCAGTACGAACCATGGTTTTCTCCTTAGCGAAATTTATAAGAGTAGTTCAAATTTAAAAATATTTTTCAGATTATTATGATTGCCTACCGCTTGTCAAGAACTTAGTCGATATAGCAAGTGATGGCTAAGCAAAAATTTCGATAGACGTCCCGCAGGATATCGGAACTTTTTGCGACGCCATCAAGGTTTGATCTCTAAGGCTAAAAGAGAGACATCATCGCCACATCCTTGTCCAACTGTCCATTGATCAAGTTCCTCTGTAAGTCGATCAAGGCTGTCATTAAGAGATAAAGTTCTTGAATTATTGAAACTTTCGAGAAGATGTTTGACCCCGAACTGCTCTTTTTCCGGGTTCATGGCTTCAATAATGCCGTCCGAGTAGAAGTAGAGGCGGTCGCCGGCGTTTAATTTCAGTTTCTGTTCCTTATAGACTTTACCGACACCAACCATAAAGCCGATCGGCATACTGCGCACCTGGATGGCTTGACTGCTGCCGCCGGCCTTAAGGTGAATCATCGGCGGGTGGCCCGCCGAAATAAAAGTCAGGGTGCCTGATTTGATGTTTAACTGGCCATATTGGATGGTGAAATATTGCTCGGTCGTGCTGTCAAGCGGGAAGCGTTGATTGAGGCGGTCGGCTACCTCTTCGGGGGCTACCAGGTGGTAGCCGGGGGTGCCCGGCATCTGTTCTTTAAGGAGGTCGGATTGTTCCGGGTTCGGATTAAGAATACGGGAAAGATTGACTGAGAGCAGGGCTGCGGGTACGCCATGGCCGCTGACATCGAGCAGGTAGAGGCCGATATGATCTTCATCAAGGTAAAAAAGATTTAGGGTGTCACCGGCGAGCTCGTCGCAGGGGACATATTTCCAGGCAAAGTTGACTTTCTCACATTCCGGTAATTGGGTTGGTAAAAGGGATTGTTGGATCTTGGCTGCCGCCTGCAGGTCACGACGCATGCGATCGTTGATTTTTTCCAGCTCCTGGTTGCGTTGGGCCAGATTTCGTTCAAGATCGGTTATGCGGAGACCGACTTTAAGGCGGGCCAGGAGTTCATCTTTGTCAAAAGGTTTAGCAATAAAATCATCAGCACCAGAATCCATGCCAGCCAGAAGATCCTCTTTCTCGGTGCGGGCTGTCAGTAGAATAGTATAGACATAACCGGGTCGTTCACTTGAGCGGATGCGCCGTAACAGTTCGAGACCATCCATTTTGGGCATCATCCAGTCACTGATAACCATTGGGAAATACTCTTTTTGGAAAAGCTCCCAGGCCTCTTCACCATCTTCGGCGGCGGTTACTTCATAGCCCCATTTCTTGAGGCGACTCTCTAAAAGGCGTCTCGATACCCGCTCATCTTCAGCAATCAGAATTTTCATGTTTTTCCTGTATTAGAAGTAATAACGGCCCATTGGAGTAAGTTCAAATTCATTTATGGTTAGATACTCTTGCTCCAGGCGGTTAATGAATTTTAACGTTGTTCCCTTAAAGTTTCGCCGTGCTTCTTCAAGGAGGCGGTAACCTTCATCGCGACAGCGTTTACAGGCGTCAATCGGAATTTCAATTCCCATACAAGTTGAATTGCGCGGGGTTTTTGAGGTTAGATGGCGCACTCCGGAACAGCTGGTACAGACCATGATCTGCTCAATTTGCTGGTCGTTGATACCGTCGGTGTCGTAGTAGACTGATTTGGCGCGGACATCATATTGGTTGGGCTTGACTTTTAACGGCGGCGGCGAGAAATAGTTTTTCAGGGTCAAACCACAGAGTTTTTCAATATAGTTAGTGATTTCATTGCTCTGGCGCAAGCTCTCAGGATTATAGTCAGGTTCGCGAACCTGGCTGTAATCGAGACCTGCCATCGCCAGAACAATACCTAAGTTTACATAAGGCAGGGCACCCTGGATTGAGTAACCCCCTTCGAGAACCGCAATATCCGGGTTAAGCTTTTCATTAAGCCGAGCATAGCCTTGTGCCGAGAAATTCATGTTGGTGATCGGGTCACCGTAATGGTTGTCCTGACCGGCTGAGTTAATGATCAGGTCGGGTTTAAAATCATCGAGAATCGGCTGTACCAGATTATCGATGACAT
>JAGGWR010000333.1 GCA_021163445.1 Candidatus Tharpella aukensis | reverse complement strand
TAAGTCATGCAAACAATAAAACTAAAAAAGTCTCGCGTCCCAATCTGCAAGAGGTTCACGCAGTCATAAACGGCCAACGCCGCAAGGTAAAGGCCTGTACCCGCTGTATACGTTCAGGCGCTATTACTAAATAGACTGATTCAAGCGTTTTAATTTACCCTTACCCGGTATCGATGCATAATCGATACCGGGTTTTCTTGTTTTTCGGAGATGTAAAGACAAGGCATGCCTTGTCTTTACCACCACACCATCAACTCATGCGGGTTACCTGGTAAACCCCTTTAACCGCCCGCAAGGCCTGTTTAACCCTTTTTAAATGCTCAAGATCCTTAACCTGAACCTCAAAGAGGCAGATCGCCTTGTGGTCAATATTGGTGTTTAACGAACCACTGGCGATATTGGCTTCCTGGCTGCTTATTGCGGTTCCCAGATCGACCAACATGCCTTTGGCATCCTCGCTCATAATACGAATTTTGACCGAGTGCGGGACCGAACGCTCAAGATTCCATTCAACCTCCATATAACGTTCTGAATCACCCTGTTTAACGTGCCGACAATTGCGCCGATGGATGGTTAAACCTCGCCCCCGGGTTACAAACCCAACTACATCATCGCCGGGCAGCGGATTACAGCATTTGGCAAAACGCACCAAAACATCATCGATATCCTTAATCGAGATACCATCATGGGCCGGTTTACGAGCCGCTTTTTCCTCAACTTTCTTCCCTTTTTTCTTATGCTGTTCACGCAGTTCAGGGTATATCCGATTGATAACCTGCTGGGCCGAAAGTTTTCCCCGGCCGATGGCAGCGAGCAGAGCTTCAGCATGGTTAAGAGAAAATTCCCCGGCCGCCGCCTGTAATTTACCACTTTTTAAGGCCTGATTGAAAGAGAGTTTTAAGCGGGCAAAAGCTTTTTCACAAAATTCTCGGCCCAGTTCAATACTCCGTCTCTCCTCCTCTTTTTTAACCCATTGACGAATTTTACTTCGGGCCTTACCGGTCTTGACAAAGGCCAGCCAATCCTTATTTGGATGCTGACGTTTTGATGTAACAATTTCAACCATCTCGCCATGCTGGAGCTGGTAACGCAAAGGCACAAGTTTACCATTAACTTTGGCCCCGCTGCAATGGTCACCTATATTGGAGTGGATACTGTAGGCCAAGTCAATAGGGGTTGAACCACTCGGCAACTCCTTAACCTCGCCAGCCGGAGTAAAAACATAGACGGCCTCGGAAAAGAGATCAATTTTAACTGAATCAAGAAACTCACCGGGACTGTCAACATCCTGCTGCCACTCGATCATCTGCCGCAGCCAATCCATCTGCTTGCGGTCATGATCATCAAGCTGGTAGCCCTCTTTATAATGCCAATGCGCAGCGATCCCCATCTCGGCAATCTGATGCATCTCCTGGGTTCGAATCTGAAATTCGATATGACGCCCATCCGGCCCGATTACCGAGGTGTGTAACGATTGATACATATTAGCTTTGGGGATACTGATAAAATCTTTAAAGCGGCTCGGAATCGGCCGCCAAAGCGCATGAATAATACCGAGTACATTATAACACTCCGCCTTATCGGCAACCATAATCCGAAAAGCGATAATATCATAAATCTGTTCAAAGGCAATATTGCGCCGCATCATCTTGCGATAGATACTGTATAGATGTTTAAGCCGCCCGGTCACTTGACCAACAATATCGTAATGATCAAGGTTTCGTTGCACTAGTTTGATTATACCATCAATAAATTCACGGCTCTCAAGCTCTTTACGCGCAACTTTCTCCTCCAGCTCACGATAGATAGTCGGTTGCAGATAACGCAACGAATTATCCTCAAGCTCCTGTTTTATCCATGAAATTCCGAGACGGTTGGCTAAAGGCGCATAGATATCCAACGTCTCTTGGGCGATCACCTCCTGGCGGCCAGGTTTCTGAAAATCAAGGGTTCGCATATTGTGAATACGGTCGACCAACTTGATAACCAGTACCCGAATATCCTTAACCATGGCGAGAATCATTTTACGATAATTCTCAGCCTGATGTTCACGTGAACTTTTGAACTTTATTTTACTGATTTTGGTCAGGCCCTCGACCAGAGAGGTGATCTCATCACCAAAACGAAGACTTAAGTCCTCAATTGAGGTCATCGGATCATCTTCGAGGGTATCATGGAGAAGTCCCGCTGCAATACTGGCCACATCCATTTTCATCTCGGCCAGAATGTTGGCGACTTCAATGGGATGAATCATGTAGGGTTCACCAGAGAGGCGAACCTGATTACGATGGGCATAAGCGCTATAGGCGTAAGCTTTGCGAATGGTATCAAAATTTGCGGCCGGATAGTAATCAGCCACTTTCTCTATAATGTCATTCGCTCTTATCATGCAGACAACTTATATCATTTGGCGTTGGTGGATGGATTTGTTCCAAAGTGGGCCTCTGGAAACCCTAATGCCTGAATCTGAGCCAAGACGGCTTGCGGATCCTGGTTCACCTGGGGCCCGTCGAGCAGAAGCAGGGTGTGCGGCATCATCAGACTCACTTTCTGAACCTGCGGCTCAAACCCGGCATCATGATACATGTTTTCCCAAGCTATCACACTACTTTCCAGATAGAAAGAGCCAATAACCACAACATAACCTGAATCCTGTTTCTGCAAAAAAGGCTGATCTCCCAATTTGCGAACCTCGGCCATCATTGATCGCGATTTTTTACGATTGGGATATGGCCCCAGAAAAACCCTGTACATTGAAGTCAAACGTTTTACAGACTCAGTTTTCACCACAAAGCCCAACCCTTCAAGCTGCGTGCTGAATTTAAGCAGGTCGCGTTGTAACACATAACTCCCCACCACAACCACCGTTTGCACTGTTGGCAAAGAAGCGGGAACCGGAGTGACAGGCGAAACCGGAGACACCACCGGAGTAGAAGCCGGAAGCGCTTGAGGCGACACTGAAATCGGCTCGGCCGGGCCTAAAGAATCAGATAAAGAATCAGATTCTGAAGATTTAACCGGGGGCGCAGAGACCGGCAACAAATCATCGGCATCATCGGAGTTAACTTCGACAGCCGCCTCCCGGACAGCCGGCTCGGGAGAAACAACCACTTCCTTATTTAGTTGAGTTTCGTTTAGTTGAGTTTCGGGAGCCGGATCTGGGGCGGCCTGAGCATCACCTTCGACAGGCAAAACTGAAGACCCAAGTCGCTTATCGACTTGCAAGACACCCTCTTCCGCTATCGAAGCATCAGATTCCGGGGCCGGAACTACAGGTTCAGAAAGAGGTGCTAACGGAGCCAAGCTGACCTGCGGACTGACAATCGGCTCTTTTGGCATTCGGATCGGCGAAAAAGAGAGAAAATAATAAAACCCGATCAGGCCAAAGAGGAGAACCACTATTTCAAAACGCAAAAGGTTCTCCAGCCAGCTATCCTGCCCCTTTTTAGCCTTACGCTTTTTCTTCATCTTCATGCTTAGCTGCAGCTACAATCTTGGCGGTTAAGTGGCTGGGCAACTCTTCATAATGAGAAAATTCCATCGTAAACATCCCGCGACCACCGGTCATAGAGCGCAGATCGGGAGCATACTTTAAAACCTCGGACATCGGCACCTGGGCCTTGATAAGTTGGCTGTTAGCCATCGGTTCAACCCCATTGACCTTGCCCCGGCGACTATTAAGATCACCGATAATATCCCCCATATAATCATTGGGAACATTAATATCCATCAGCATTATGGGCTCCAAAAGTATCGGTTTAGCTTCAACAACACCCTTTTTGAAAGCCATAGAGCCAGCAATTTTGAAAGCCATCTCGGAAGAATCAACCGTATGATAGGAACCATCAAAAAGCGAAACCTTAAGATCCACTACGGGATAGCCAGCCAGAACCCCGCCAGCCATAGCCTCCTGCACCCCTTTATCAACCGCCGGAATATATTGACGCGGAACCACGCCGCCAACAATTTTATTATCAAATTCATAACCGCTGCCTTTCGGCAAAGGCTCAATTTTGAGCCAGACATCACCAAACTGACCCCGGCCGCCGGACTGTTTCTTGTGCCGGCCCTGAATCGAAACCGTCCCTTTAATTGTCTCTTTATAGGGTACTTTCGGAGCATCGAGTTCAACATCGACCCCGAATTTACGTTTAATACGATCAACCGTCACCTCGACATGCACCTGACCCATACCGGAAATAACCAGCTCTTTGGTCTCCTCGTTGCGCACAATAGTGATAGTCGGATCTTCTGCCATCAAACGCTGCAGGGCACTACCGAGTTTCTCTTCATCGCCTTTACTCTTGGGCCGCAAAGAGAAAGAGATCATCGGAGCCGGAAGTTCTAACCCCTTAAGGCGTATCGGCATTTTCTCACTGCAAAGTGTATCCCAAGTCACGGTCTCCTTAAGTTTGGCTACAGCCACAATATCGCCAGGCACACATTTATCAATCTGAACCTGCTTATTACCTTCCAGTTTCAAGAGTTGACCAATTCGCTCCTTACGATCCCTGGTGCTGTTAAAGCAGCTGGAGTCAGAAGTCAAAGTACCGCTATAAACCCGAAAGAGGGAGAGTTGTCCGGTAAAGGGGTCGGAAATAGTCTTGAAAACAATGGCTGAAAAAGGTGCATCAGGATCCGGAACCAGCTCATGTTCCTCGTCATCGGCAAGCATTTCGGCCATCTGTGCGGGCCGCTCCAAGGGGGAAGGCAGACAGCTGCAGATCAAATCCATCAGCGGCTGAATACCGATATTTTTCAGAGCCGAGCCACAAACAACCGGCACAAACTTGCCCGTCATGGAACCCTCATGCGCCGCCCGATAGATATCCTCCACCGCAATATCTTCACCGCCGAGATATTTTTCCATCAAATCGTCGTCGGCTTCAACCACCCGTTCAATCATCGCTTCCCGAGCCGCTTCGGCCTCAGCCTGAAGATGATCTGGAATCTCTTCCACTGTAAACTTGCCGCTCTGATCATTACCATAACGCAGAGCTTTCATGGCAACCAGATCAACCACCCCAATAAAATCCTCCTCTTTACCAATTGGCAACTGAAGAACTAAAGGGTAACAGTTGAAAACCGTCTCCATCTCACCTACCGCCCGAGAAAAATCGGCCCGCTCGCGATCCAGTTTACTGATAAAAACAATCCGGGGAATATCAAATTCATCAGCATATTTCCAAACAGCTTCGGTCTGAACCTTAACCCCGGAGATGGCACTAACAATAACAACAGCGCCGCCAGCCACCCGCAAGCAAGCCTTGGTATCAACAATAAAATTGGCATATCCAGGCGTATCGATGACATTAACATGCTTTCCCTGCCAGTCAAAATGGTGAACCGCACTGGTTAAAGTAATTTTACGTTTTATCTCTTCCGGTTCAGAGTCAAGCACCGAGGTACCGGCATCAACGCTACCCAACCGATCTGTGCTGCCACCGTTAAAAAGCATCGCTTCAGCTAAAGATGTTTTGCCTGCTCCACCGTGTGCTATAATTGCAACATTTCTCAAATTCTCACTTGTGTATGGTTTCATTCCTATTATTCCCTTAGTCTGAAAACTGGCTGGGGTTGACAGAAAAACAAATTACGTCCTAAATCAGTACTGTAAACAGCTCTCAATTGTCAAGCCTATTAGTAATCTTTGTAGTGATGACACCATTTTAATCTAAAATCTTCTTAAAAACTTTTACTTAACCTGCAATCTTCTTGTAATCGTCAAGAAAATATTGTAGATAAAATAGTATGGAATATTTTAACTACCGATTTCATAAACACTTCCAACTAAGTTGATTGTGGAGAGTAATAATGAATGTAACTAAAAATGAAGACCAGGTCACCATTACCCTGGAAGGAGATTTCACCACTAATCTTCTGAATGACTTTAGATCTGTGGTACAACAGGAGATTGATGCCGGCAACACCTCTCTGACAATCGATTTTACGGATGCAGCAATAATTGATTCAATGGGTATCGGTTGTCTGGTAGCAACCCACAACACTTTAAAACAAAAAGACGGAACCATGCAACTAAGTAACGTCCCGGAAAATCTTAGGGATGTTTTTAAAATTATGCGCCTAGATCGTATTTTTCCAATAAGCTAAATGTGATAAACTCGTAAAAAGTTACGGGATGGCTAAGTTAAAGTACCACTACAACCCCAACAAAAACACATACCCTGAGGTACGTCATGTCCATGTCATCTTTTATCGACGACGAAACTTTACAGGAATATATCAGCGAAAGCCTGGAACACCTGGCCGACATCGAACAGGATCTCCTGACGATTGAAGAGGGGGGGGCTGACATTGATGAAGAGGTCGTCAACCGGGTTTTTAGAGCCGCCCATTCACTCAAGGGCGGAGCTGGTTTTCTCGCCCTCGACACAATCAAGGAGCTGGCCCACAAGATCGAAAATGTCCTCGACATGATGCGCAATCGCGAGATTACACCAAACCCGGAAATTATAAATATCCTCTTAAACTCGTTTGACAAGCTGCGTGACCTGATCAATAATTCCAGCACCAGTAATGAGGAAGATATCGACGAGTTCGTCGTCGCCCTGGTGGGCCTGACCACAGCCCATCTGGCCCCGGCTGAACAAGCCAGCGTATCAAATATGATCCCGATCACAAAAAATGACGGCAATGTCATCTTTGAAGTCCCTGAAATCGACCTGGCCCAAGCTAAAAAGGGGTCTCAGACCCTCTATCTCCTTGAATATGACCTGATTCATGATGTCTACCAGCATGGCAAAACCCCGATGGAGATCATCAAGAATGTCATGGATCTCGGCACCATCATTGAGACGCTGATCGATATCGACAAGGTCGGCACCTTAGATGATGCCCCGATCAACTCAATCCCCTTCTACATGCTCATAAGTTCGATTATCGAACCGATCGTTGCCCCGGATTTTCTCGAGCTCCCGACCGAAAAAATTCTGCTCATCGGCAACGACGGCAAGCAGCTTGAGGAAGGCGGCCCAGCCGAAACTCCAACTCAGGACGCTCCACCCCTGGAACCAACCCCGGCCCCAAGCCCAACCCCAAGCCCAACAATGACAAGTTCGGAACCGGAACAACCATTAACGCCGAAACCAAAAGAGACCACAGGCCCGGAAACCGTCCCGCCGCCGACAACTGAAAAACCGACTAAAACTCCAGCTCCAAAAGCCAAAAAAGTTGCCCCCGCTAAAGAAAAAGCGGCTAAAACTGAAAAAAGTGATACTCCAACATCATTAAGGGTCAGCGTCAATCTGCTTGAGAGCCTGATGACCTTGGCCGGCGAGATGGTTCTTTCACGCAACCAACTGCTCCAGGCGATCAGCCAGCAAGACCAGCACAGCATAAAACTTTCCGGCCAACGCATCGACCTGGTCACTTCGGAACTGCAAGAGGCCATCATGATGACCCGGATGCAGCCGATCGGCAGTATCTTCAACAAGTTTCCCCGAGTCGTTCGCGATATGTCGCAAAAACTCGACAAAGAGATCAACCTGATCGTCACCGGCAAAGACGTTGAACTCGACAAAACCATTATTGAAGGACTCGGTGACCCCCTGACCCACCTCATCAGAAATTCAGCTGACCATGGCATTGAAACCCCGAAAATCAGGATCGCCGCAGCCAAACCCCGCGCCGGGAAAATAGAGCTCAAAGCCTATCATGAAGCGGGCCAGGTCAATATTGAGATAACCGATGACGGCAACGGTCTTGACGCTGAAAAAATCGCCGATAAAGCCCTCGAAAAAGGGATGATCTCCAGTGACCAGCATAAAGCCATGTCCCGCAAAGAGAAGATGGCCTTGATTCTGCTGCCGAGCCTTTCGACAGCAGAAAAGGTCACCGATGTTTCGGGCCGCGGGGTCGGTATGGATGTCGTTAAATCGAATATTGATCAACTCGGCGGCCAGATTGAAATTGACTCTGAGATGGGCCGGGGTACGACCATTAAGATCAAACTACCCTTAACCCTGGCTATCATTCCCAGCCTTTTGGTCAGCGTCGGTGAAGAACGTTTTGCGGTTCCCCAAGTTAACGTCAGTGAACTCGTTCGTATCGGGGCCGCCCAAATCAAAGAGAGAATCGAAAGAGTCGGAGACTCAGAAGTCATGCCGCTGCGCGGCGAGTTGATACCGTTAATCCGCCTGGCTTCGGTTCTCGGCATCCAGTCATCCGTGGTTGACCCGAAGAGCGGTGAAGAGAGAGAAGATCGACGATCAGCGATCGCTGACCGCCGCTCCCCAACCACGACCATTGATGAATCACTCGAACAAACTCTCGATGAAGAGTTCGCAAACAAACGCTCCGGCCAAGACCGGCGCTACAAGGCGAGCAGCGACCTCAACATTGTCGTTGTTTCAGCCGGCTCATTCAAATATGGACTGGTTGTCGACGACCTGCACGATTCGATAGAAATTGTCGTAAAACCGATGGGGCGTCATCTTAAACATCTCGCCAGCTATGCCGGTGCCACGATCATGGGAGATGGCCGGGTCGCGCTGATTCTCGACGTTGCCGGCATCGCCAAACTTGCCGATCTGATCTCCATGGCGGGTAGCCAACGGGCTCAAGACCTGGCTGAAACCGGCGAAGGAAGCCGCAATAAAGATCGCCAATCCCTGCTTCTCTTCCGCAACGGCCCCGAAGAACCCTGCGCCGTACCTCTTGAGATCGTCGAACGCGTCGAGCAGGTTCAACATGAAGACATTGAAACCAAGAGCGGCCAAAAGGTTATCAAATACCGCGGCGGCAGCCTCCCCCTATTTGCCCTGTCAGATGTCTCCGAGGTTGCAAAACTGAGTCAGGAACAAGAACTGGTAGTTATTGTTTTCACGGTTGCCGAACGCGAAATCGGCCTGCTCGCCTCACAACCGGTTGACACCGTTGAGATTAAGGCGGTTATTGATCGTGATACGTTACGCGACACAGGCATCATGGGCTCATCCATCATCAAGGAGCAGACCACCTTGATAATCGACATCTACGAACTCGTCGAAACCCGGAAGCCGGAATGGTTCAAACGACTCCAGAAAAGAAAGGAACGAGAAAAAGAGGCCCAACGCCATGGCTCTGACAGCAGCACCGCAACAGCCCCGCCAGAGATCAAAAAAATCCTGCTGGTTGAAGATTCAGATTTTTTTCGCTCCCAACTGAAAAAATATATCGATGATGATGAACGTCAATGCATACCGGCTGAAGATGGCTTGATTGCCTGGAACTGGCTCCAGGAGCATCCGGATGAACTCTCTCTAATCATCACCGACATCGAAATGCCCAACATGGATGGCTTTGAACTCTGCCGCCGCATCAGAAACGATGACCGTTTTAACGACTTAAAGATCATTGCCGTCACCTCCCTGGCCTCCGATGAACACATCGCCAAAGGCAAATCGGTCGGCATTAATGACTACCAGATTAAGCTCGATAAGGATAAACTCCTGACCAGCATCGATAAACACATACAGTAAAATGGCGTCGTAAAAAGTTCCGATATCCTGCGACAATGTGGCTTTACAGACACTCGACATACTACTTTGTATAGTCTCGCGCCTGAAAAACCACATTATCTTGTCTATCGAAATTTTTACTTAGCCATTCCGTAATTTTTTTACGAATGTATCAAGCCCGACCGAAATAAAGAGGGGGAAACCGGATTATGGCTGACACCACGCTGCAACTATGTTCATTTCAACTGGCCGATGCTCTTTTCGGTCTCGACACCATGCTGGTGCAAGAGATCATCAAGGTACCCGAGATCACCAAGGTATATCAGGCTCCCGAAGAGATCATCGGAATTATCAACCTGCGCGGCAAAATTGTCACGATTATTGATCTCGCCATAAAACTCGATCTGCCCACTGAAATAGAAACCAACAACCGACGCATCATTATTGTTGAATCACACAATGAGCCATTTGGCCTGATGGTTGACACCATCCACGATGTCATTCATATTGACGGTGATGAATTAGGGCCGGCACCAGCCAATGTCCGCATCTCTCAAGGCCGTTTTATTAGCGGCGTTTTTCGCGATGAAGAACAGTTGATCGCGATTCTCAATATCGAAGAGATTGTCAGCTTGGCAGAGAGCAAAACTGATCAAGTATAAGTAACGGAGTTTTCATGCCCATAAAAGTCCTGGTTGTTGATGATACAATCCTCTACCGCAAAGTGATTGGCGATATTCTGAAAAGTGAAGCCGATATCGAAGTCGTCGGCACCGCTAACAACGGTAAAATAGCGATCTCCCGGATTGTATCACTGCAACCGGATCTCCTGACTCTGGATATTGAGATGCCGGTCTGCAACGGGCTTGAGGTCTTGGAATATCTGCGCCAAAACCATCCCCATATCAGTGCCATCATGCTCAGCAGTCTGACCCGCAAGGGCGGCGACATGACCATAAAAGCCCTGGAGCTCGGGGCTTTTGATTTTATTCCCAAACCGGAAGGCGGGAGTATGGCCGAGAATCAGGCTTTCATCAGAGATGCCCTGATCCCCAAAGTTAAAGCCTACGCTCGGCGCCACTCTATCAAACGCCTTTTAAATGGGGGACAACGAAAAACATCACCCAGCAGTGTCAAACAACCATCAGGAAGAACTACGCCCCTCCCCAAAACAGCGCCCGTAAAAACAGTTCCAGGCAAAACAGTACCAGTAAAACGGCGCCACTTGCCCTCAACAATTATTACAATAGGAATCTCCACCGGCGGCCCCAATGCCTTGACTTGCATGTTACCAATGCTGTCGGCCCCCATCGGCGTCCCGATTGTTATCGTCCAACACATGCCCCCACTTTTCACAAAATCACTGGCCGACAGCCTGGACAGTAAATGTTCCCTAAAGGTCAAAGAGGCTGAAGATGGCGAGGTTTTAAAAAATGATGTCGTCTATATTGCCCCGGGAGGCAAACAGATGAAAATTGTCGCAGCCGGAGGTAGCCATGGAAAAGTTAAAATCACCGATGATGCTCCGGAAAACAACTGTAAACCCTCGGCCGACTATCTTTTTCGTTCCGTCGCCAGCCTCTACAAAGAGAAGGCCACAGGTGTCATTATGACCGGCATGGGGAACGACGGAACCAAAGGGTTACGCCTGATCAAGCGCCACGGTTCCCCGGTTATCGCCCAGGATGAAGAGAGTTGCGTCGTCTACGGCATGCCCAAGGAAGCCGTCAACGCCGGAGTGGTAGATTTATCAGTATCGCTCAACCGGATTGCGGCAGAAATCATCAAGACCATAAAAAAACCATAACCTCCTGACAAGAGAATCGATTATGATCAAAATCACACCTCAGGAGTACCAGACCTACTGCAAATATATCTACGACATCTGCGGTATCACGTTAACACCCAAGCAGGCTTATCTTATCGAAACCCGGCTCGCTCAGCTCATAAAAAAAATGGATTGTTCCAGTTTCAGTGAACTCTACAACAAAAGTAAAGCCGACCGACTAAAGAAACTGGAACAGGAAATTATTGATGCGATCACGACTAATGAAACCTATTTCTATCGTGACAAATCACCTTTTGACCTACTCCAACATAAAATTCTTCCAGATCTGATCGACAAACGCGCAAACCGGCCCGGACTGCCGACAACTATCAAGATATGGAGTGCGGCCTGTTCGTTCGGCCAGGAAGTCTACACGATTGCGATCACGCTTAAAGAGCTTTTAGGTAAAGATATCAGCAACTATCGCATCTCGATTGTCGGCACCGATATCTCGGATGAAGCCATAGCCCGTTCCAGTTACGGCCTCTATAACCAATTTGAAGTCGAAAGAGGCCTGCCGCCCAACAAGTTACGTCTCTATTTTGACCAGGTTGATAAAGGCTGGCGCATCAAAGATGAGTTACGTTCGATGGTCTCTTTTCGTAAACTCAATCTCTTCCAATCCTTTGCCGCCTTGGGACGTTTCGACATCATCTTCTGCCGAAATGTCGCAATCTATTTCTCCCCGCCCGATAAAGTCAAACTCTATGAAAAAATTGGCGGCGCCATGGCCCCGGACGGCTACCTTGTAATTGGGGCTCAGGAGAGCCTGACTGGAATCACCGATATTTTTGCACCGCAACGCTATATGCGGTCAATTTTCTATGGATTGAAGGGAAAATAACGGGCTAGAGCCTCACCGATCCCCTCTTTGGTAAAAGGTTTGTGGAGGATTTCGTTAACCCCGGCCGCTATCGCCGCCTCATTATCCTGATTTTCATTTTGTGTGGTAACCATGATCACCGGCATTTCATCCTTACTGAAGGTCTCACGGATTCTCCGGGTCACTTCAATACCGGTGATTCCGGGCATATTGAGATCAGTTAGAACAGCATCGGGTTTAAGTTTACGAACCTCTTCAACCGCAACCTCTGGCTCCAGAAAAATAAAAGGTTCATAACCTAACGCATGGAGCATGCTCCTGAAAATACCAAGAATCATTTTTGAGTCATCGATAGCAACAACCCTCTTCTTAACTACTTCCGCAGTTTCTACAACCTCTTCCTGATCACCAGCAAGTTCGGCCGCATCTTTTTCAAAACCATTTTCCTTGAGCTGATTAATAAAAAAATCACGCACCTCGGCATGGGCTTTCTCAGTCAAATAGGCAAAAGCGTTTTTCCGAAAAAAATCGATCTCCAACAAATCAAGAAAGATGGTTCCGCTCTGGGTCGAAATAATTGTCCGCACCATATCAAGGGCTTCGGCATCTTCGACCCGAATCATATTTTTAAGACCGGCGGCCAGAATCTCATTATAGTTACTATCGATCGCGGTAGCTGCCGCAGAACGAACATTATCAACCGGATCATGGAGTCCGGCAGCCAGGACATAAGCCCCTTTGGTCAAAGGTAATCGCCCCAGAGTTTCATACGCGGCAAAACGCACATTACCGTCACGCGGCTGATTATGGATAAGTTTTTTAATTGCCGGGATAGCCCCTTCATCCCCCATATCACCCATCACGTTAAGCGTGTGAATCAACAGGTCTGGATCACCCTGAAGAAGGTTGTCAGCCAGTACAGGCAGGGCTTTACTGCCCAAAGAGACCAATCTTTCTTTGCCTGCAGAACGGATATGAGCCTGCTCTGAAACCAGAGTATTATTTAATTTTTTGATCGATTCATGCGACTGCACCTCAAGAAAAACATCGAGTATGGCAAAATCGAGTTCCTGATTATGGCCAAGTTTTTCATAGAGCCGATGGATTGCCGTAGCTGATCCGAGTTGTCCCAGAGCCTTGACTGCAGCCGCAACCAAGTCGTCATTTTCGGTATAGAGAAGTTCCGCGATATTTGCCGCTGCCCCGGAATTACCAATCTCTCCCAAAGCGACAACCACTTTTTCCAAAAGATCATGATCTTCAGCATTAATCAAAATTGCCATCAAAACATGATAGGCATCTTCCAGCCCGATCTCTCCGGCCAATTCAATGAGAAGCTCTCGACATTCGGACTTTTCATCCTGTAAAAGTGCCAGATAGACTTCCGGCGCCTCTAAAATCCGGGCCACCAGACGTTCTTTTAAGTCGGGAAATGAGTTACTTAGATAGGGAAATTTATCAAGGACTGCGGCCAGTAGTGGAATTGCAAATTCAACCGGACTCTGCCAAAAGAGGTCGAGCGCCTCTTTCTGCACCGCCAACTCCATCTCAGCGATATGAGAAAGTACGATGTTCGCTTTGACTGCGTCATTTTCAGCTATGTTATTTTTTATTTCAGTGATAAATGCAGCTGGTTTTATCTTAGCCATTTAACGCTCCCAAAAGTCAGTCAGTCTTCATAATAACCAACATACTTTCGCTCAATCCACATGCCAGCCAGAACCATAACGCCGCCAATACCAATCACCACGGATGCAAGAACATAGAGATCATGCATCAGCCACATAGCTATACCACAGACCGCAAAAAAGAAACCAAAAACTTCGAGAATGGGGATAATAATTTTATTCATAACCCTTTATATCCATACGGTAAAAAATTTAAACCTGGATGGCAAAGTAAAATGTTCAGATGTGAGGCGCTCAAAACCTAAGGAATGAGGTGTACATACAGTACGCCGCAGTGACGAAGGTTGTAGAGCAACGAAGCAGGTGAATATTTTACGACGCCATCAGCCTGTTTGTGGAAGCCACATGTTAAGATACTGAGCGAAAATAGAGAGACAATCAAAGATCAGCAGAAAACCGATAATTATCAGGAAAACACCACTAACAATACTGACGATTCGCAGGTAGCGACTAAAACGGGAGAAGTAAGCCAAAAAGGTGTTAAAAGCCAGAGCTGAAATCAGAAAAGGCAAGCCCAACCCCATAGAGTAGGCGACCAAAAGGATAACCCCGCCCCCGACATTATCAGAGGTGCTGGCATAAAGCAAGATACTGGCCAGGATAGGCCCGATACAAGGTGTCCAACCCGCCGCAAAAGCAATTCCGACAAATACCGAACCTAAATATCCCAAAGGTTTATTCTTGAACTCGAAACGTTTTTCCCGTTCAAGAAGATTGAGTTTCACCAGCCCGGTAATGTGAATACCGAGAAGAATAACAATCACACCGCCAACCCGACGAATCAAGGTTTGATTTTCCTGAAAGAAATTACCGACATAGGTTGCCGAAGCCCCGAGGGCCACAAAAACCATGGTAAACCCAAGAATAAAAAAGAGGGAGTGAAAAAGCGTACGCCGCCGCACCGACCGACTCTGATTATCAACCAGGTCATCAAAAGAGATACCGGTTATATAGGTCAGATAGGAGGGGATGAGGGGCAGAACACAAGGCGAAATAAAAGAGAATATCCCGGCCGAAAAAGCGATCAGCAGTGATATCTGCGAAGTAGATGATTCCATAATATCCTAACCCGGCAAAGCCGGAACCAAAGATGAACCTAAATAATTTTTAATTTCTCTGAAACAAAACTAATTATCGATAAGGCACAAAGGCAGTAGGCACATAAGCACAAAGTTTTTTTGGTTTTTACTTTGCCTTCAGCCTTTGTGCCTAATGTACTGGTTGTTTACATTTTTCCAAGGTCTCTCGCAAGAGCCCGGCATCAATGTTCTCTTCAAGGTACGGGTCACCAAGACCGCGCAACAAAATCATTGACAAATTGCGGCCAGCTTTCTTGTCACGGCGCATCAGATCGATAAGTTCATCGACATTAGCATCGGCCGGAACCAGCATCGGCAAACCATAAAGTTTGAGTAACTGCAAAGCTCTCTGAAAACCCGACTCCGTCAACAAGTTCATAGTTACGGAAAGCAACAGAGCACAAACCAGACCGATAGCCACAGCCTCGCCATGAGCAAGCTGCTGATAAGCATACATTTTTTCCAGAGCATGGCCGATCGTGTGACCAAGGTTAAGGACGGCCCTAACCCCTAAAAGATCATATTCGTCCCGAACTACATAGTCAGCCTTGATGCGACTGCATGAAAGAGTCATGCTCGCCAGGCTCCGAGGATCTTGCTTCATAATCTCAGGATGATTCATCTCCAAAAAAGAGATAAAATCATCACCGGCCAGAAGAGCATACTTAACCACCTCACCAAACCCGCAAAAAGATTCGCGTTCAGGTAGAGTGGCAATAAAATCAATATCAGAGATCACAACTCGCGGCTGATAGGTTGTCCCGACCAGATTTTTTCCAAACTCCAGATTGACCCCATTCTTACCGCCGATAGCACTGTCAACCTGGGCCAAAATTGTGGTCGGCAACTGTATCAGATCGATACCCCGCATATAGGTCGCGGCCGCATAACCTGCGAGATCACCAACCACACCGCCACCCAAAGCACAGACAAAACCATTGCGTTGGAGACCGGATTCGAAAATCTCCCGATAGAGACGCTGCAAGATCTCATGGTTTTTATACTCTTCTCCGTCGGGAATTATAATCGGCGAACTCTCATAACCCGCCGCCGCCAGCCACTCTTGTACCCGCTCCAGATAGAGGGGAGCAATCGTCGTATTGGTTATCACAACCCCTTTCTTACCACGCAATTGAGGCAGTGCTATAGGGTTAGCTCCGACCTTGGTCAGGCCGGAACCGATGTAAATCGAGTAACTCCGCGATTCGAGTGAAACCGTCAGTCTATGAGAAGTCATTCTCTACAGATCACCACAAACCCGGCGACAAACCTCCAGGTAAGCCTCCTCAACATTGCCCAACTCACGCCGGAAACGATCCTTATCCAGTTTTTCCAGGGTGTGGCGATCCCAGAGGCGACAGGTATCGGGACAAATTTCATCGGCCAACAACATCTGGCCATGATAGTTCCCAAATTCAAGTTTAAAATCGACGAGCAAGATATCGCGTTCGAGCAGATACGCGCTCAACACTTGATTAACCTTGAGAGCCGTAGCCCGGGCCGTATCAATCTGTTCAGCTGTAGCGATATTGAAAACCAGAATATGATCGCGATTAATCATCGGATCATTAAGGGCATCGTCCTTATAGTAATACTCAACGATAGTCTCGGGTAGTTTTTCGCCTTCACTACGCCCCATCCGTTTGGCCAGGCTACCGGCAATATAGTTGCGCACCACGACCTCGACCAGCATGATATCAACTTTCTTGGCCAGCATCTCGCGGTCGGAAAGCATCTCAATAAAATGGCTCTCAATACCCTTTTCGGCCAACATCTGGAAAAGTTTGGCTGAAACCTTGTTATTGATCACCCCTTTATCGAGGATAGAGCCCTTTTTGGCACCATTAAAAGCAGTTGCATCATCCTTGAAATAGAGTATATTTTTATCCGGATCATCAGTAGCATAGATGATCTTAGCCTTACCTTCATACAATTTTTCGCCGCGTTCCATTTTTTCCCTCTGTTAAATAGTCAAAATATTTTTAACCATAAAAATCTATCAAAAAAATAAGAAATTTTTTGTCTCTCGCCCGTTCGCGTTGCTCACTCAAGACGCCAAGACGCCAAGAAAAACCATCAGATAACTCGATTGTTTGAACTCTTTGCGTCTTTGCGTCTTTGCGTCTTTGCGAGAGGAGTCATTTGAGTTGCAAAAAACGCCCGCTTCAGGTTATTCCTACTTCCCGAAGACCCGAGCAAAAATCACCGGTACCTGACGCATGTGGTGTTCAAGGCTGAATTTCTCTTCGATCTCTTGGGCTGATAAATATTTTGCCACATCTTCATCTTTAAGCAGGTACTCTTTGAACGAACCACCATCATTAAAGGACTGCATCGCATTACGCTGCACCCAACGATAAGCATCCTCACGTGAAACCCCGGCCCGGGCCAGAGCCAACAAGACACCCTGCGAATAGATAGTACCACCGGTCAATTCGATATTTTTCAGCATCCGTTCAGGATAAACAACCAGTTTTTCCATCATTCCGGCAAAACGATGCAACATAAAATCAAGCAAAATTGTGGCATCCGGGGAGATGACCCGCTCAACCGAGGAGTGGCTGATATCACGCTCATGCCACAAAGCCACATTCTCCATTGCCGCCAGGGAGTAAGAACGAACCAGGCGGGCAAGTCCGCAGAGGTTCTCCGAAAGAATCGGATTACGTTTGTGCGGCATCGCCGAAGAACCCTTCTGTCCGGCATGAAAAAATTCTTCCGCCTCGCCCACTTCAGTTCTCTGCAGATGCCTGATTTCAATGGCAAATTTCTCGATTGAAGCGGCAACCAGAGCCAATATCGTAAAAAAGAAGGCGTGTCGATCACGCTGCACAATCTGACTTGAAGCCGGGGCCGCTTGCAGGCCGAGACGCTGACAGACGGCTTCCTCAATCTCAGGTTCAATATTGGCAAAAGTTCCGACCGCACCGGAAATCTGACCGACCGAAATATCCTGGATCGCCGCCTCAAGGCGCTTTTTCTGACGCCCCATCTCATCATACCAGATGGCAAATTTGAGACCCACAGTAACGGGTTCGGCATGAATCCCGTGAGAACGGCCGATCATCGGACAATCTTTGAGTTCCAAAGCCCGGATTTTCAGCACCTCAAGTACCCGATCCACCCCCTGCATCAACATCTGGCCAGCTTCTTTAAGTTGCAGAGCCAGAGCCGTATCAAGAACATCCGAAGAGGTCATACCAAGATGGATATAACGTGATGCGGGGCCGACATGCTCGGCGACCGAGGTCAAAAAGGCGATCACATCATGGCGAACTTCAGCTTCGATCTCGTTAATTCGCGAGACCTCAAAGGCAGCTTTTTCCTTAATCTCAGCCCAATCAGCAAGAGGAATTTCACCTTGATCAGCAAACACTTCACAAACCGCCAGCTCAACTTTAAGCCAACTGTTAAATTTATTCTCTTCACTCCAGATCCGGACCATAGCCGGACGTGAGTAGCGTTCAATCATAATCGTTTATTCCATAAAATAAAGGTTAAAGGTTAAAGGTTAAAATGAAGAAAGTTAAGCCTCAACCACAATCGGTCGCACGACCATTACCGAACAGCTTGAATTCTTTACAACCTTATCGGCAACACTGCCCATGAGAAACTTTTTAATACCAGACCAGCCATGCGACCCCATAAATATGGCATCATAGCCACCCTGCTCCGCTTCATCAACAATCATCGCCGCCGGATAGCCTTCGAGTACCTGGCCTGCAACGTCAAGGCCGGTTTCTTTTAAAGAGGAGACCAAACCATCCAGTTTTTTCTGTAAGGCCTGCAAACGAGAAGCAGTATAGTTCTGGATAGTAACATGATCTTCAAGCGGCAGGCTCATTCCGTCAAGGCCGGAAAAAACAAAGCCCTCCTCAACGACGTTAAGCAACATCACCTCGGCGTCATTACTCCGGGCAAAATTTACACCAATCTCTATTACATCATCGGTTGAGGCAGAAAAATCTATTGCCAGCAGAACTTTTTTAAAACGATTGCCCATCAGTGCACCTCCATCCCGTGACTTAGTTACGACCACACCGATCCGCCGATTATTGGCGAAACGGCAAGACTAGCATTTTCAGAACCCTATTGTCAAGATTTATGCATCCGTCCGAGAAAAATCGAGGTACCTGTAAACCTTCGCATGTTTCTCGACTGGAAGCTTTCTACTGATTATATCGCAATACTCGACGACCGTCGGCAGCCGGCCGAAAAGGGCGGTAACTGCTGCCAGTTCAGCTGACCCCAAATAAACTTTTGCCCCGTTTCCGAGCCGGTTATCGAAATTACGGGTTGAGGTCGAAAAAACTACCGCATCATCAGCCACTCGGGCCTGATTACCCATACAGAGACTACAACCGGGAATCTCAATCCGGGCTCCGGCCTGACCAAAGAGTGAATAGTAGCCCTCATTTTTAAGATGTTCGGCATCCATTCGCGTCGGCGGCGCCAGCCAGAGACGAACCGGAACCTGACCCTCATCCCGCAAAATTTCACCTAATGCGCGAAAATGGCCGATATTGGTCATACAACTACCGACAAAAACATCGTCGATCTTATGTCGGCGCTGCTCATCGGCTAAAATATCACTTAAAGTGGCAACGTCATCGGGGTCATTCGGACAAGCCAGAATCGGCTCATTTACCCGGCTCATATCAATATCAAGTACGGCCGCATAAGTTGCATCGTCGTCAGCCCGGAGAAGTTGGGGTTGAGCCAGCCACTCTCGCATCGCCTGAGCCCGACGCTTTAAAGTTTTGCCATCCCCGTAGCCGGAAGCGACCAAATCGTCGATCAATGCGGCATTGGAGGTTAAAAACTTTTTTACCGGCTCAATACCCAGCTGTACAGTACAGGCCGCAGCACTCCGTTCAGCCGAGGAGTCAGAGAGTTCAAAAGCCTGTTCACAGGAGAGCTCTTCAAGACCCTGAATCTCAAGAATCCGGCCCGCAAAAACATTCTTTTTACCCTCTTTGGCCACCGTCAACAGACCCTTTTCAATCGCGGTCAAAGGAATTGCGTTAACCAGATCTCGCAACGTGATTCCGGGTTGCAGTTTACCAGAAAAACGCACCAGAACACTCTCCGGCATATCGAGCGGCATAAGTCCGGAAACCGCAGCAAAGGCGACTAAACCGGAGCCCGCCGGGAACGAGATACCAAGCGGAAAGCGGGTATGCGAATCGGCCCCGGTTCCCAACGTATCCGGCAACAACAAACGGTTAAGCCAGGAGTGAATTACCCCATCGCCGGGCTTTAAAGAGACACCGGTTCGATCCCTGATAAAATCGGGCAGTTGCTGATGCATTTTGACATCAACCAACTTCGGATAGGCGGCCGTATGACAAAACGACTGCATCACCAGATCAGCAGAAAAATTTAAGGCAGCAAGTTCCTTGATCTCATCCCGAGTCATCGGCCCGGTCGTATCCTGACTCCCGACGGTTGTAACCACAGGCTCAACATACATTCTCGGCCGTACCCCCTCGCAACCACATGCGCGACCGACAATCTTCTGGGCCAGAGTATAACCAGCTGAAGATGTTTCGGGTTGTAACGGCTGAACAAAAAAATCGGCTTCCGGCAGACCCAAAACCTGACGCGCCCGATTTGTCAATTCGCGGCCGATAAGCAACGGAATCCGGCCTCCGGCCCGATATTCATCGGCCAACGTATTGGGCTGCAAGTTAAAACGGCTGACAACACGACCCCCTTTTTCGATCTCTCCAAGATAGGAACGTAATGTAATAATATCACCGTTTTCCAGCTCATTAACCGGGGCTTCCAACGGCAAAGCTCCGGAATCCTGGGCCGTATTGAAAAAAATCGGCGCAATAATACCGCCAATCACAACCCCGCCCCCACGCTTATTGGGAACTCCGGGCAGATCGTGACCCAAGTGCCACTGCAGGGAGTTAATCGCTGATTTTCGACTGCTGCCGGTACCGACAACATCTCCGACATAGGCTATTGGATTACCTAAGGCGCGTAATTTTTTAAGCTCTTGCAAAGGGTTCTCAATCCGAACTGCGAGCATGGCTTGGGCATGCAAAGGGATATCGCTGCGGCTAGAGGCTTCGGAAGCCGGGGAGAGATCATCAGTATTAGTCTCGCCCGGAACTTTGAAAACCGTCAAAACTAACTCTTGGGGCAAAACCGGACGTGCCTTAAACCACTCGGCTTGAGCCCACGATTCAAGCAGTTCCTGAGCCCCCTGATGCCCCTTTTTAAACTCTTCTACAACCTCTGCGAAAGCATCATAAACCAACAGGGTATGTTTTAAAGCCTCAATCGCGGCGGCGGCCACTTCGGGCCGTTTATCATTCATAGCTTTAAGCAACGGTGTCAGATTATAACCACCGCGCATGACCCCCAACCACGAAACCGCAGTCAGAGCCGAGATTCCAACCGCCGGGGCCCGGCCGCTAATCACTTCGGCGAGAAAATCAGCCTTGATTCCCGCCGCCTCATCCACTCCGGGATTAACCCGTTCACAAAACAGATAGAGAAGATTTTTCCGCTCCTCTTCCCGGCTTTGCGGCAACCGTTCAATAACCGCCGAAACCTCGGCCACACTCAAAGGCAGAGGCGGAATCCCCAACCCCTGCCGCTGATCTGCGGCCTTTTTGTACTTTTCAAGAATTTCCATACTTTGCTCTATTTCTCCTTATTAATTATTGAATTTTCATCTCCACTTGGCGGGCTTTTTCGGCTGCCGCTGGATCATTTTGCATGATTTGCGGGTCGACCAGAAAGAGACGCTGCGCCTCTACCGGCCCTTTTGCAGTAAGATACGCCATCACAGATCGGGCCCGGTTACGGGCCAGCAGAACCAGCTCATCATCACTGATTTCAATCGACTCACGGAGCAGGCGTTCCTGCTCTGTCGGCTCTATTTTTTTGACCATTCGCAACAGGTTCTTCTCTTTACTGAAAGGTGCAATCTTGTAGGCCTGCCAGAGATAACGTTCAAACTCAGCATCTTCGACAACCACCTCATCAAGTGATTGCGCCCCCTGCTTTTTGCCCACCACTTCCTTAAATTTTTGCGCCTGCAATAGTTTTTTGAAATGATCTTCATGCAGGGCCTGACGATCATTTGTGACATCGGCTCGACCAGCAATTTCAACCTTCAAACCGGGCCGATCGTAAAGCGCCTTAGCTAATTTCTCAAGTCGACCCTGGGCCGCATCATCGAGCTCTATTTGACCAGGAGCAAAAGTTACCAGGTTAAGTTCTCCCCCGCCGCCGCCGACCAGAGAACCGATCAACGCGAAAGGCGACGTCACCGCCTTGGCGATAAGATTAATAAAAACCTTTATAATAACCCCGCCCAGACTGAATTCGGGATCATCAAGCTCACCTTTAACCGGCATGTTGATATGAATCTCCCCTTGGCGATCACGCAAAAGGGCAACCGCCAGTTTAACCGGCAGGCTCATGGCATCAGGGCTCTCTACCGAAGAACCAAAATCAAATTGATCGAGAAAAATGGCATTACTGGCAGTTAATTTCCGATTCTCAATCTTGTACTCCAGATCCAGAGAAAGTTTTCCTTTGCCAACCGCATAACCAACAAACTTTCCCGTATAAGGGGTCAGATCCGTCATCCCGAAACCTTGACTGTCAATCTTCAGATCAACAAAAAGATCTTGCGCCAATGGATCCAGACGACCCGACACCGAAACCGGGGCCTGACCGTTGAGACGGCCGTCAAGTTTGACCCGGGCCGGTTTTTCACCCATTGAGGTAAGCCCTTCAACCCCGCCTTCAAGATCAGCCAAAACCATTTTGAAAGGAGGTGACAGCGAGCGGTCGAGAAAAGTAATAGAGCTCTTGGAGAGTTCGAGTTTTTTTAGCGCAAAAGCCAACTCCGATTCAGCTTTTACCATCTCAGGCGAACCTTTTTTTGCCGCCGGCACCGAGGTTTCCGGGGCTTGCTCTTTTTCAACCATCATCATGGCAAAATTGCTGCGCCCATCACTCTCTTTGACAAAATTTACCTGCAGGCCGCTGACCGCAACCTTCTCCAATGAAAAAGCCGGCGGCTGATTACGAAATGAGATACCGGTAAGAGCCAAGTTGCGCAAAGCCAGAATATCGGCCGCGTGCCGGCCGTCTACCGTTTTCAAATTCTTGAGTGCGGCGTTACCGGCAAACGTAATATCGGTCTCGGTCGAGGTTTTCTGACGCAAAGAGAAGTGACCTTTAGAGGCCGCCTCACCCTTGACCAGAACCAGATCAAGATGCTCGCTGATATATGCCTGAAAAGCTTTCAACGGCACTTTCTGCAAGTCTATATCCAACTCAACCTGAAGCGGATCAAGAACCAGCGGCCCTGCTACCGTCAAGCGCCCGCTTTCAGCCAACTTCAGATCAAGCTGACAAGTTCCCGACTCACCTTTACCGGTGCCCAGTTGATCTAAAGACAAATTAATTTTAGCGGCCTTAATAACAGCTTTTGCCGCCGGTTGTTGATCATTAAACGTAACTTGGAAATCGTGCAAACGCCCCTTTTCCAAAAGCAGATGCCAGGGTTTGGTCATGGGCGAAACCTCTGTGGTACTCTCTTTGGAAGTAGTATCTTTTGCAGCACTATCTTTTTCCGGTGCGGCTGGCAGCAAAGAGACTAAATTGAGAATATTATCGGCACTGCGAATAAGGGTTAAAGCCCCTTTTTGCCCTTCCAGAGAACCAATCACACATTCTCGCTGAGTCAGATCGATGCGACTTTGACTCAAATCAAGCTGCGGTAAAGTAAAAGCCGGCTCCCCGTTGGGATCGTTAACCTTAAGATCAGCAAGACCACATTCGAACTCATGGAGTTGCAATGTAAATTCGCCCGCATCGGTTTGAGCAAAACTGACCGCCCCCGCTAAACGCAGACGACCGTCATCCAATTGACCGGCGAAATAGTCCCGGTAGTAAGCGGCATAACGTGGCAAAGGCAGATTTTCCAGGGCAAAGTAAGTTTCGACAGTTACCGGATCATGTGAAAATTCTCCGACCATGGTCAGGGTTTCTCCAACCTCACTTATAAGTTTCAACGAATAGTGGGTTTGGTTATCTTTGACCGTGCTGAAATCATTAAGAGTAAAATTAACCGGAGAAAACCGCGTCGAAAAAGCTGGAGTCACACGTTTATCATTAAGCGTGATATCTCCCTCTTCGAGCCGTAAACTATCGAGTTTAAAAACAAATTCTGCCTCCTCCTCACCTTGATCGGTTTTCGCCTTCACCTCTTCAGCTGATTCAGATGGGGCCGGGTTCTCGATGACGGCGGCAACCAGCATGGGCAGATAAAAGACCCCATCCGGCTTAATAACAAGATTGACTTCCGGTTTGCGCAAAACCACTTCACTTAAAAAAAGCTCCCCCCCAATAAGATTACCCGGAGCAAACCGGATCAACACTTCAGGCAGAAAAACAAAACGATCTTTTTTCTTCTTCTCCCGGCCGCTGACCAGAAAATCATTTAGCGTCGCTGTCCCTGAAAGGGTCAGACTGGGAACCTCATTTTCCGACTGGAGATAGACCAGATCGAGACGGGTAGTTAAAGAGCCGTCGGCAACCGTAAAGTTGCGTTCTCCCGGCAAATAGGCAAGGTAATAAGAGAGGTCAAGATTATTAAGATTGATGTGAAAATGGGTCTCCAGGGTCTCGGCAAAGGGTTTGGTTGTACCTTTAATGGCCAGTGGCGTGCCGTTAACAACCGCGGCAAAAGAGGGCTGAACATGAGTCTCGACCAAGTGGGGTAGATTTGAGATCTGGGGCAGGCCGATAGTGATATCATTAAGCCAATGGAAGATACCCCGGGTTTGATCGGTAAATTCGACAATCCCGCCGGAAAGTTTGATATTGTTGAGTGAGAAACGAAACCCCGGCCCTTCAACCTCCAGTTTAACGTCTGACTGCGGCGAGGCGGGCAACAGGTCGGAAAAATTATAACTCAAGTCATCATTTCTGACAATTTTGAGATAAGGCCCCTGAATATCGATCTTTTCCAAAACCAGAGCCCGGTTACTGAGAGAGAGAAAACCGGCACAGTCGACGAGCAGGGAATCTATCTTTAACAATGGGGCTCGGCCCTGCCGGGCACGAACCAGCAAACCGTCAATCTGCAAACGCAGTGTGAAAGGGTTAAAACGCACCTGATCAATTGTCGCCGGACGATTGAGGAGTTCCGGCAAACGTTTTTCGGCCTGACTTTTAAGCAGCCAGGGGAGAAAAAAGAAGCCGCTAACGCTATAAACAGCGAGGAGCAAAACGACAAACAACAAAATTCTCCGCCAACTGAAAAATTTTTTAGCTGGCTTTTCTTGATCACTCATAGACCCTCTTTTCACTCCGTCAAAAACCCTCAATACCCATTTCTACTTCGACCGCTTCGACGAGGCACTGTTTGATAAATAGCAAACATCAAATCCACTTAATACAATAATCTCAGCCACGCCCTTTGTCAAGCAATGCCCCACCGAGGTGATTTAATTAGGTGACAAAACAACCTGTTTTGTGTGATAATAGCAGATACGGTATAAAGCATCTAGGAGACTGCCCGAAAATAGAAATTTTTTCTCAGATCGAGGCATTTTTTTCAAATAAGCACAGGCATATACCTAATATTCCGAGCATTATTTCAAAAAAATAACGAAGAGCTGGGGGAAAATGGCATTCTCGGACAGCCTCCTATTCTAAAGATTGAATGGGAGAGTAAAGATGGTTTTTTATAAGCGAATCCTCACCAGCTTGATATTTTCCGGGATTCTCCTGACTTCAACCTGGATTTGGGCCGATGATAATTTCATTATCAGGCCCGATGCCAAGCAAAAACTTACCCCACCTGTCGCCACTCAAGCAACTACCAACCAAAACGATGAGATGACGGGCGGCCGGCGTTGGCTCCTGGCGGTCGGCATCTGTAAATTTGCCGACACCAGAATCCCCCAACTAACCTACTGCGTTGCTGATGCTCACAGCATCACCGACTATTTCAAAAGTGACGGGATTCCTGACCAGCAAATCATTTTTCTCGCTGATGAAAGTGCTAAAAAAAAGTCTATCCTAAGCTCCTTAAAACTTATATCTGAAAATATCGCCCCTGATGACAGCCTCTTCTTTTTCTACTCCAGCCATGGCGCCGGTGACAATACAGGCAAAACCTATTTCATCACGTTTGACACGGTTGGCGATGACCTTTCCACAACCGCCCTGCCTATGCAGGAGCTGAAAAATGCAGTCAAAGAGATTAAGTGCCGAAATATCGTTATGATGATCGACACCTGCCATAGCGGCGGAGCCAAATCATTGGGTCGACAAAATGAAAAAGCCTTCGACAAACTCATACGAACAGCTGATCTCGAAACCCGAATAGCGATTCTAACATCCTCCAGAACCCACGAGAGTTCAATTGAATCAAACAAGTGGGAGCATGGAGCTTTCACCTACTTCATGTTAGAAGGCTTTGCCGGAGCCTCAGACAACTTCCCCCGGGATGGCCATGTCAGCGTCACGGAGCTGTTCGACTACGTTATGGTGGCCGTGCCCCGAGCGACGGATCGAGCGCAACACCCTTCCGGCAAATTCAGCTATAACTGGCCCGGAAAGCAGGATCAAGCGGTCAAAGTTGGCCAGGTTACGGGCAACGCTTCGCAAGCCACCGGAAGCGGTTCTGGCTGGCGGGGCTCAGGAGAGAGTGGGAAGGGACAATCGAGGAGTCCAGACACAGGTTGGCGGAAAATTGTCGACTAAGAATCTCTGTCTTATTATTTTCATTTTCAGGAACCTGATGATTTGCAAATTTCCAATTAAAAAGAGAATTATCTTATAAATAGAGACTCACCTATGGATACCAAACAACTGCTGACCACCAAAGAAGTTGCCGCTTATCTCAAGATCAATGAAAAAAAGGTCTACCAGCTGATTCAGGAGGGAACCATCCCCTGTACACGAGTGGTCGGCAAGTGGCTCTTTCCTCTTGAACAGATTAATCGATGGCTGGAAGAGCAAACCGAAATGGCAAAAAACATCTTGGTAGCTGGCAGCGACGACCCTCTCTTGATCACCCTTATCGAAGAGTTCAACCGGGTTCACTTTCCTCAACACCTGGCCTTTCATGCTTCACTCGGCAGCCAACGCGGACTAATTTCACTAGCTGCCGGTAAGGCGCAAATTGCCGGAGTTCACCTTTTCCATCCCCCCACCGGCGAATACAATCTTCCCTACGTGGAAAAACACATGGCCGGGAAAAAATATGTGGCCGTCAACCTCGCCTATCGACGTCAGGGATTTCTTGTACCAGCCGGTAATCCGCTGGGCATTAAAAAAATTGCCGACCTTGATCGCAAAGAGGTTCGGCTGGTAAATCGTAACCCAGGCTCGGGAACCAGATATCTGCTCGATTACCTGCTGGGAAAAGAGAAGCTTTTACCAAACCGGATAAACGGCTACGAAGTCGAACGGGTAACCCATCTGGAAGTCGGCCTGGAGATCCTTGGAGGAGATGCCGATGTCGGCATTGGTATTGAGTACACCGCCCATCTGCTGAAGTTGGATTTTATTCCCCTGATTGAGGAACGTTTTGATCTGGTAACCATGAAAGAGAGCTTTGCCGCCCACCCGCTCAAAGATTTCTTCGCCTTTCTTGAACCGGAACGACTAACTCTGAAAACCGAAACCTTCAAGGGCTACGATTTCCGCAGTTGCGGCAGCATCGTTTCATGAT
>JAGGWR010000153.1 GCA_021163445.1 Candidatus Tharpella aukensis | reverse complement strand
TTATTGTGCGGATGTATTTTCAGGAACCGGAGCGCGAAATCAGTATTATCGCTCCTGCCGGTACCTTGATAGCTGCACTTTCCCTGGCCGCATTTGGAGTTTTGCAGATGGGAATGTTCCCTTCATACATCTGGGAACTGGCTCAAGAATCCGCCAAAATGATAATGTAACTGGATTATTAGATTTTTGTTTAGAAAGGGGCATGGAAACTACCATGCCCCTTTTTTTGTTCATGGCCTTGACGAGGAAACATAAACACTGTTATATAAGGTTTGTCATAAAAAACAAGAAAAATTTTAGTCTCTCGACTGTTCACATTGCTCACTCAAGACGCCAAGATGGCAAGAAAAACCATAAGATAACTTGATTGTTTGAACTCATTGCGTCAACACAAATAAATGCAACCTGATTGGTTTCGGTTTTACCGGATGAGGAATTGTAAAGATGCTTTCAAAAATCTACTTTAAAGTACTATCTGTAACCATACTGATTATTGCTGTCTATACCGGGGCAATAATTTTTTTTGTCTCTCCAAGGATTGAAGAACGCGTAATCCATCTCGAGGAAAAAACCGGTAAAGCTCATTTACAGGAGGTAACTACAGTTGTAGATACTTCTGCTCGAGAACTTAAGAGTTACGAACTGAATTCAATTGCGATGCACAAAGAGGAGCTAAGAAATATAACTGAGGTTGCTTTCAAGCTAGTTGAAGAGCTCTATAACTCTTCACAACCTGAGGCGGTCAAAGAGCATATCCTAAATAAAGTAAATGCCTTCAGAGATAACTTGCTGCGCTATTATGATCAGAGCCAAAAGAATTTTTCTCCAGAAGAGATTAAGCAGATCATAAAAGAGTTTGTCAGGCTCTATAGATATGACAATGGGACGGGATATTTTTTTATAAATCAGAATACCCACAATGTGCTTCACCCTATTAAACCCGCTCTAGAAGGAAGAGAGCTGGTTGATTTGAAAGATAGTGAAGGGAAATTCTTTATCAGGGAGTTTGCTGAGATTGCGAGGACGAGAAATGAAGGTTTTTGTACATATAAATGGCCAAATCCGACAACAAATCAAATCGAAGATAAATTGACCTATGTTTTTTATTTCCCGCAATATGATTGGATTATCGGTACTGGTTTTTATCTTCAAGAGGTAGAGAGACAAAAACAGAAAGAAGCATTGGAATATATTGAAAATCTTCGTTATGGCGACAATGAATATTTCTTTATCAGTGACTACAACTCTGTGCTGATTGGCCACCCTACTCTGCAAGGCCGGGACATGTCAAACGTGAAAGATCCTAATGGGGTTTTGATTGTTCCGCCAATGGTGCATGTCGCCAGAGAGTGTGGGCAGGGCTTTCACAGCTACTCTTGGCGCAAACTAAAGAGCGAAGAACAACTTTATGAAAAACTTAGTTACTCAAAAGATATCAAAGAGTGGCAGTGGGTTATTGGAACTGGAATCTATCTAGACAGTGTCGAACTTGAAGTAAAAAGGAAGAAGGCAGATCTAATTACAAGTTTGCGCAAATTACTGAACTTAACAAAAATTGGAGATACCGGATATATCTATATTTTTGATTCTAAGGGTAATATGATAATCCACCCCAATTCCAATATCGAAGGTACTAATTTTAGCAAACTGGAAAATCCGGGCAAAAGTAGTTTTATCCTGAATGATATGATTAATGCATATGCATCTGGCGTCAAAACTCTATATTATAAATGGGATAAACCAAGTGATAAAGGCAATTATAGTTATGATAAGGTTTCATGGGTCGATTATAATCAGGACTTTGATTGGTATATCTGCAGTTCGGCTTATATCTCAGAGATAAATTCTGCTGCAACTCAAATGAAACAGTATATTTGGTTTATATCGTTTGTCCTTGTTGCTCTGGCCCTATTGATAAGTGTCTATTTTTTAAAAAAACTGTTTAATCCAATCGAAATCTTATCTCAGAAAGCCCTGCAAGTAAAAGATGGAGATCTTAGCGTTAGAAGTGAAATTAATGCGGGCGATGAAATTGGTACGTTGGCCCAGACGTTTGACGGGATGCTGGATACCATTGAAGAGAATATCCGTACTCTCGATAACAAGGTAGATGAACGGACGAAAGATCTGGAGGAGCAGAAAGAGGTTTTTGAAACCCTCTTTTACCACACAGCAGATGCGGCTGCGATTATAAAAAAGGGAAAAGTAATTGATTGTAATGATGCCGCGCTGGAGATGTATAGGTGTGGTAATCGAGAGGAGTTTGATATACCCCGCTTTTTACCTCAAGTTCAACCAGATGGTCAGGATTCTTTGAGCAGAGGAATTGAGATGGTGAGCATCTGTATGAAGAAAGGTTCTCATAAGTATGAAGAGGCGCAACTCAGGGCCGATGGTGAAGAGTTTTGGGCTTCGGTTACACTGACCAGGATAAGAATAAAAGGTGAAAACCTGCTTTATATGGTTACTAGAGATATATCTGAGTCCAAAAAGATAAAAGATGAGTTGCTTGAGGAAAAAGAGAGGGCTGAGGCGGCGACCCGGTCAAAATCGGAATTTCTGGCTAATATGTCACATGAAATTCGCACCCCGATGAACGGTATTATGGGGATGACCCATCTGGTTTTAGATACTGTACTTAATGAGAAACAGAGAAACTTTTTGCAAAAAATTGAAAGTTCATCACAAGCTCTTTTAGCAATTATTAACGATATTCTTGATTTTTCCAAGATTGAGGCCGGTAAACTTGAAATTGAAAATATCGATTTTGATCTTTTCGAGGTTGTCGATACGGTTGTTGGCCTGGTTGGCTTTAAAACACAGGAGAAAAACCTTGAGTTAATCGTAAGTTACGGAGTTGATCTTGGTCGAAATTTTAAGGGTGACCCGTTACGGATCTCACAGGTTTTGACAAATCTGATCGGTAATGCAGTGAAATTTACCGAGCACGGGGAAATTGGTCTCTATGTGCATGGAGCAGGGGGAAATCGAGTGTGCTTTGAGGTCAGGGATACCGGTATCGGCATGAGTGAAGAGATGCAGGAGAAGCTCTTTCAGTCATTTTCCCAGGCCGATGGCAGTACTACAAGAAAGTATGGTGGTACCGGATTGGGTCTGGCAATCTCAAAACAGCTGGTTGAACTGATGGGTGGTACAATCCGGGTTGAATCATGGGAAGGTAAAGGTAGCACTTTTATTTTTGAACTTGAACTTCTGCCCGTAGTCAAGCCAGAAAAACACTCATTTTCTTTTGCTGGAAAAAGGGTGTTGATTGTCGATGATAATTCGACCTGGCAGGAGGTTTTGGAAAATATCCTTCGTACTTTTCAGATTGAGGTTATAGTTTCTGATTCCGGTTCGGACGCCATTGCCCGGCTTGACAAATGTCGTAATAATCCCTTTGACCTGATTCTTATGGATTGGCATATGCCCGGACTTGATGGTATTGAAACCGCCAGGCTGATCAATAGTTTATGCCTATCATCAGGGGGGCCTCCTCCGCCGACGGTTATCATGGTTAGTGCATATCGTCAGGAGAGTATTGTCAATTTGGCAAAAGAAGTCGGCATCCAAACATTTTTACAAAAACCGGTCAATCCGTCGGTTCTTCACGATGTTTTGCTTGAAGTTTTTACAGATGGAGGTTCAACCCTGCACCTTAATGACCGGAAAGAGCGGGTTACATTAAAAGATAAACTGTCAGTTTTACAGGGTAAGTCAATCCTTTTGACCGAGGATAATCTTACAAACCAAGAGATTATTCTGGGTTTGCTGGATGGTAGTGGAATTGAAATTGATATTGCAGACGATGGACGGCAAGCGGTGGAATTATGGGGTAGCAAAAGTTACGACTTGATCTTGATGGATCTGCAGATGCCGGTTATGGATGGCTATGAAGCGACCAGGGTTATTCGCGAAAAGTCGCCGGATATACCGATAATAGCGCTTACGGCCAATGCTATGGCTGATGATGTGAAAAAAACCTGCTTGGCAGGCATGAATGAGCATCTTGTTAAACCGATAGAGGTGGAAAAATTATATGAAGTACTTTTGCGCTATCTTGCTGGGGAAAGCGACGGAAAAGAGTGCAGTGAAAGCGAAGAAGAGTCAACTATTGAGGTCGTATCCACGATTTTTACGTCTGAAAATTTTCAACTTATCGATGTGCAAAAGGGGTTAAGTCATCTCGCCGGCAATGAAACCCTCTATGCTAAGATTTTGCAGAGTTTTATCAAAGAATTTAAAGGGATCAAACTTGATCTGAAAGATTATGATAGCTTTGCTCGGATTATCCATACACTTAAAGGGTTGAGTGCTAATATCGGAGCCATAAGTTTAAATAAAACATGTCAGGAACTTGAAGATCGGCCGGATGAATCTCTGTTGTCGCTGTTGTATGTTCAATTGCAACAGGTTGTTGATGAAATAGAGAGAAATCTGGCAGATGAAAACGACGCTGAAAGTGGCGCTGTAGAAGAGATCAGCGATGAGATTTACGGTGAAAAAATTGATGCTCTTAAGGTCGCTTTCTCCCGAAGACGGACTAGAGAGTGCTCTCCTATTATTGAGGAACTTAAACATTACAAAATTAATCAAGCTCAAAGAGAGTTAATTACTGCATTGGAAGAGCTGCTTAAAGCGCGAGATTTTAAGGCTGCGACGGCCCTTCTGGATGGTGATGTATGATGGTGAGAAGACGAACAATTTTGGCGGTTGATGATACCGTTGCAAATCTCGACATTCTAATCGATCTGCTCAAAGATTATGATGTAATTGAAGCTACCGGTGGGGTTGAGGCGTTGGAGATCGTAGCTGAAGAGAAGATTGATCTGATTTTGCTCGATATCATGATGCCGGGGATGGATGGCTATGCAGTTTGTCGTAAACTTAAGGAGATTGAAAAAAGCAAAGATATTCCGATTATTTTTATTACAGCCAAGAGCGATGAAGATGCGATAGAGAAAGCTTATGATACGGGCGGGGTTGATTATGTCACTAAACCCTTCAAACCGAAGGAGCTTTTGGCTCGGGTAAAAATTCAGCTGGAACACCAGGAGATGATTGAAAAGTTAGAGTTTATGGCCTCGCATGACCCGATGACTGGAATCTATAACCGGCGTAAATTTTTTGAATTGGCGAGTCGTAAATTTAATGAAAGCTCTGAAAATTTATACGCCGCGATGATGGACATCGATAAATTCAAGAAGATCAACGACACCTACGGTCATCCCGCCGGTGACCGGGTGATCAAGGCGGTGACCGGTGTTATCGGTGAAAACATAGATGACGGTTCAATTTTCGGTCGACTCGGAGGTGAAGAGTTTGCGGTTGTCTGTCGCCATCCTGACCAAGAGTGTGTCGTCGAAAGTTTGGAATTGATCAGAGAAAAGGTTGAACAATTGGAACTAAAGAGTGAAAGTGGAGAGCTGATTCGTTGTACAATCAGTGAAGGGGTGGCGAAAGTGGACGAGACCATCAACAACCTTGATGAGCTTCTCCAAAGAGCTGATGAAATGCTGTACAAGGCGAAAGGTTCAGGCCGCAACAAAGCCGTCTTCAGGATTCGTTAAAGGTTTTTTCCTTGGTTTGATGTAGAGACAAGGCATGCCTTGTCTCTACTCTAGTGTCCCAGGTAGGCCTTATGAATATCGGGGTTTTTCAGGAGTTCGGTGGCGTTGCCGGAAAGGATGATTTCGCCGGTTTCGAGCAGATAACCCCGATGGGCAAAATCAAGCGCCAGTTTGGCGTTCTGTTCAATCAAAAGAATTGTCATACCTTCCTGATTGAGTTTTTTCAGGGCTCGAAACATATCGTACATGAGCAGCGGAGCCAGACCCATTGAGGGCTCATCAAGCATCAGGAACGTACACCCCGACATCAGGGCTCGACCGACGGCCAGCATCTGTTGCTCGCCGCCGCTTAATGATTCGCTGCGTTGATGGCGGCGTTCAGCCAAGCGCGGAAAAAGCTCGAAAACATGCTCATAGCCTTTATTCAAATCGTCGTTTTTAGGTCGAGAGAAGGTGGCCAGGGTCAGGTTTTCAGTGACCGTTAGATTGCCGAAGATATGACGGCCTTCTGGAGCTAAAGCGCAATGCAGTTTGCGGACTACATCATGGGGCTCGGTTTTGATAATCGATTTCCCGTTAATTAAAATATCACCCGATGCAAGACGTGGTGCCTCGGGAGGCGGAAGCCGGGTTATGGCATGAAGAGTGGTCGTTTTTCCGGCCCCATTAGCTCCGATCAAGGTGACAATTTCACCTTTTTCGACCGTGAAACTAATGCCATGCAGGGCCGAGATATTGCCATATCTGACCTCAAGGTCACGAACTTCAAGTAAAGGAATTTGGGGATTATTCATGGTGCTCATTATAATTGGTCATCACCTAGGTAGGCTTTAATCACCTCCGGGTTTTGTTGAATTTCTGCGGGGGTGCCGCGGGCGATCAGGCGGCCGAAGTCAATAACGCTAATGCGTGAACATAAACTCATGACCACTTTCATCTGATGTTCGATCATCCAGATACTCAAGTCGAACTGGTCAAAAATCCATTGTATTAAAGTTATTAGTTCAGTGACATCGGTTGACTGCAATCCGGCCGCCGGTTCATCGAGTAGCAGAAGCTTAGGCCCGGAAGAGAGGGCGCGAACAATTTCGACCTTGCGTTGCATGCCGTAGGGCAGGTTGCCGGGCTTCTCCCCGGCGAATTTGTCGATCTTGAAAATTTCCAGTAACTCCAGAGCTCGATGACGAATATCTCGTTCTCGCTTGAGATAGCGGGGGGTACGAAAAAAGAGGCTGCCAAGACCGTAACCGAGTTGATAATGTTGGGCGACAAGAATATTGTCAAGCACTGACATATCCTTCCAGAGGCGGATATTTTGAAAGGTGCGAGCGATACCTAAAGCTGAAATTCGATGCGGTTTAATCCTGGCCAGGTTGCGACCTTGAAATAGAATCTGTCCATGGGTTGGTTGATAGAAACCACTGACCAGGTTGAAAACTGTGGTCTTACCCGCCCCGTTGGGACCGATCAGGCCAACAAGTTCGCGTTGCTCAAGGTTTAAATTGAGCTCGGAGACGGCGCAAATGCCACTGAAAAGCTGGGTTAAATCTTTTATTTCAAGTAGAGTCATTATTGAGAGAGAATTATTTAAACTTATAGAACTTTTTCAACCGGGGAAAGATATCACTCAATTCACGATGGCCCATGATTCCTTCCGGTCGAAACTGCATGATAATGATCAGGAGTAGGGGGATTGCCACCCATTTGATAATCTGCAAGGGTCGCAAAAGTTCAATCATCAGGGTAAAGACAACGGCTGCTATGATCGAGCCGGAGATTGAACCCATGCCGCCCAGGTAAACCATGACTAGAGCTTCGGTTGATTTTAATAGATCAAATGATTTCGGGTTGATATAGCCGATGGTGTGGGCATAGAGGCCGCCGGCGATACCGGCCAGCCCGGACGAGATCATAAAGGTGACCAGTTTGATACGGTTGGTGTTGACACTCATGATCTCAGCCGCAACTTCGTCTTGGCGGATCGCTTCAACCCCCTTGCCGTAAGTTGAACTCATGTAGCGGCGAATAATTATAATTGAGAGCACCATAAAGACAAAAACCCAGAGTATCATCCAAGGGATTTCGGCACACTCCTCCATGGCAAAAATAACCCGGCGCATTCCCATGAAACCGCGGGCTCCACCGATTGTGTCGATGTTGATAATTGTCGAAATAATGATATAGTTGGCGGCAATGGTGATGATTGCCAGATAATCATCACGCGTGCGAAATGAAGGAAGTGCCACGAGCAGGCCGGTAAAGGCGGCTGCGATGCCGCCGCAGATCAAAACCAGCGGAAAACCATAAGCCGCCATCTCCGGAGGCAGCAAAGGAGCACCAAAGACCTTACTTTTGGTGAAGAGGGCGACGGATAAAATTGAAGAAACATAAGCCCCTACCGCGATAAAACCGGCATGGCCGCATGAAAACTCTCCCATATTACCGTTAACCAGGTTAAGACTCGTCGAGGTAATGATATTGATGCCCATAAAGAGGATGATTGTCTGGATGTAGAGGTCGATGACTTCAAACCAGGCCAATCCCATCAGTGTGGACAAAAGAACAATAAGTAAAATAGGGACGTTAAAACGTTTCATTTAAGTGCTTATATCTTAGTGGTATGCGGGACACCGAAGAGCCCGGTTGGTTTAATTGTCAGGATTAGCAAAAGTATGGAGAAGGCGATCAAATCCCGGTACGATGATGGGAAGAAGGCGACTACCATAATCTCGATCATGCCGAGAATAAAGCCGCCCACAAAAGCTCCACGGATATCGCCAATGCCGCCGACGACGGCGGCGATAAAGGCCTTCCAGCCGATCGACATGCCCATATAGGGATCTAGTATGGGATATGAGAGGGCAAAAAGGATACCGGCCAGGCCCGCCATTGCGGAGCCTAGGACAAAAGTAAAAACTATCACCGTATCGATCGGAATACCCATCAGGGGCACCGCGAATTTGTCATACGAGATGGCTCGCATGGCCATCCCGACTTTGGTCTTGGTGATAATGAAATGGAGTACGACAAAACTCAAGATCGAAGTCAGGATAACCCCGATCTTGAGATTGGTGACATAGACGGAGCCGAATTTGTAGACGACTTTGTCGATCATCTCCGGGAATTTTTTGCGGCTGGCTCCGAGAACCAGGAGGTTGCCGTTCTCCAAGATTAGCCCGGCCATCAGGGCCGTGATTACGACATAGAGACGGTTGGCCCCTTTACGGCGTAAAGGGCGGTAAGCGACGCGTTCCAGCGTAACCCCGACCAGAGAGGTTAAGACCATGGTCAAAGGGATGGTTAAAGCCAGAACCGCCCAGCCAGGGAGAAAAGCGGGCATGCCATATTTCCCGAGCAGAGCGCTGGAGATAAAAAAGGCGATATAGGCGCCGACCATAACAATGTCGCCATGCGCGAAATTGATCAGGCGCAAGACCCCATAGACCAGCGTATAGCCCAGAGCAATCAGGGAGTAAAAACTGCCCCACTGGAGGGCGTTTAGTAAATTTTGTAAAAGGGTTTCAAGCACAGGAAGAATTAATTTGCAGGGTTTGGGGTTAGACTATCATCAAAGTTAAAGAGGGTAACGTTGAACTTTGCTTCGCCCTCTTCAAGGGGGACAGAGCTCCGCCCGGCTCGGGCTAAAGCCCTGTCTGGAAGTCTGTCCCCACATTGAGGTAGGTCGAAAGTTCTCCTAACTTACGGACAGACGGATTTTTTGAAAACAAATTCGCCTTTTTCATTGATTCTGACAACCACGGCGCATTTGATCGGATCGCCTTGGGCGTCAAGTTTCATGTTGCCGGTGATGCCGGCAAAACTTTTGATGTTAGCCATGGCTTCGCGCACCGCTTTACGGTCATTGCGTAATTTGCCGCTCAGGCTGCCACTCTCCTGGATAGCTTGAAGTACCAGCCGGGTAGCATCCCAGGTCAGGGCCGCAACATCATCCGGAACATAGCCGTATTTGGCCTGATAGCGGTCAATAAACTCTTTGGTTGCACCCTTGGCTCCGGCGGCCGCATAATGCGTGGAGAAGAAGTGGCCGATACAGTCGTCGCCGCAGAGTGTCATGAGTTCAGCTGAGCCCCAGGCGTCCGAGCCCATAAAGGGGCCTTTCCAACCCAAATCATGGGCCTGTTTGATGGTCAAAGCAACTTCGTTGTAGTTGTTGGGTAGGAAGATGAAATCGGGTTTGGCGGCGATGATCTTGGTTAACTGAGCACTGAAATCCTGATCTTTGTCGCCATAGCTTTCAAAACCAACAACCGAGCCGCTGCCGTTTTTCTTTTCAAAGTCGGCTTTGAAAATTTCGGCCAGACCTTTACTGTAGTCATTGGCCAGGGCGTAGAGAACGGCAGCCGTTTTGGCTTTAAACTGTTCCATGGCGAAATCGACGGCAACCGGGCCCTGGAAAGGATCAAGGAAGGCGGCGCGAAAGACGAAAGGACGATCCAGTGTGGTGTCGGGATTGGTCGACCAGGGTGAGACCATGACGGTCTCATTAAGATCGCAGATTTCACCGGCAGGAACCGCCTGTTTACTGGAGTTGGGGCCGATAATCGCCAGGACTTTGTTGCGGTCGATCAGTTTCTGGGCGACGGCGACGGCGGATTCGGCTTTAGATTCGTTGTCTTCATAAACGAACTCAAGCTCGTACTTTTTATCGCCTACCTGTAAACCACCCTGACCGTTGATGTCGGCTTTGAGCATTTCAGCGGCAAATTTTGACGATTCACCAACCTTGGGGATCTCGCCGGTCATGGGGATATTGAAACCGATCTTGATGGTCTCAGCGGCCAGACCGCTGGCGATCATCGTACAGCTGAAAATTAGAGCCAGAATCAGGGTCGAAATCTTCTTCATAACGGTCTCCTCCAAGTAGAAACGATAAACTGGTTATTATATTGTAAGGGCACCCGCATTAACAGTTTGTTATTAGGTCGTCAAGCTTTTTTAATGAGTTTCTCTGAATATAAGCTTGCCCTTTTTTTCACGGTCTGTTAGGGGCGTGGGAAATCAAGGGTTTTACTTGAGTTTATATTACTTAATTTATGCTATTTTGGGTGAGGTTTTTGACATGGCTCGTTTCAAAGTTCTGGTTACTGACAATCTGGCTCCTGAAGGGGTGGAGATACTTGAGGCCGACAGTGCCATCGCGGTTGATGTCATGGTGGGAATAGATCCTCTTGAATTGAAAAAGATAATTGGCGATTATGATGCGATTATCACGCGCAGCGGCACCAGTGTTACCGCCGATTTGATTGAAAATCCGGGACGTTTAAGGATCGTTGGCCGGGCCGGCGTCGGGCTTGACAATGTCGATATTGAAGCCGCCAGTATCAAGGGGATTATTGTTATGAATGCCCCGACCGGCAATACAATTGCGGCCACGGAACTTACAATCGGCATGATGCTGTCGGCTTGCCGCAAGATTCCGGCGGCCAATACCTCATTGAAAAATAAGGAGTGGAACCGCAAAAAGTATATGGGTATCCAGCTCTATGGTAAAACCTTGGGGATTATCGGTCTTGGTCGGATAGGGGGTAATGTTGCGGCTCGAACCAAGAGTTTCGGTATGAAGGTGATCGCCTATGATCCCTATGTCAAAAAGGTCAAAGCCGAAGGTCAGGGGGTACGTTTGTGTGAGACCCTGGATGAGTTGTTAAAGCAAAGTGATATTATTACATTCCATACCCCGCTTACGGATGAGACCACGAATATGGTGGATGCCGCAGAAATCTCCCGGATGAAGGATGGCGTGGTTTTAATCAATTGTGCCCGAGGCGGGATTATCAATGAGAGCGCCCTCTATGAAGCAGTGAAAAGCGGAAAAATATTTGCCGCCGGGGTTGATGTTTTCAGTCGTGAGCCTCTTGGAGAACACCCTTTGCTTGAACTTGAGAATGTTTTTGTGACGCCGCATCTTGGCGCCAATACAGCTGAAGGCCAGAAAGGCGTGGCCGTGATTATTGCCGAACAGGTGGTTAACGCCTTAAATGATCGTTCTTATGAAAATGCGGTTAATATCCCTTATATGCGGGCTCAGTTGCCGCAAGAGATGCGTTACTATTTCGATCTGGCTGAAGCGATGGGGCATCTTGCGGCCCAAGTTGTTAATGGTCGGCCTGAACGGATCGAGATGGTTATGGTCGGCCCCAAATTTATTGATGATTTCGGCGAACGGATTTTTGATTCTCCATTTAATTTCCAACCTTTCACCAGCGCGGCCCTGAAAGGGTTTATGGAGCGCAGTGTTCCGGAAACGGTCTCTTTTATCAATGCTCCCTATCTGGCCAGAGATCGTAACCTGGCGGTCTATGAATCGAAAACCAGTAGTTACGATAATATGACCGACCTCTTTGTCGTCAAGGTCAAGACCGATATTGAGGAGATGACGGTTGCCGGCACCGTTTTTTCAGATAATCAGGGCCGGATTTTGATGCTCGATCAGTTCCGCTTAGAGATGATTTCAACGGGTACCTATCTCTACTTTAAAAATATTGATAAACCGGGGATTGTCGGCGGCGTCGGGACGGTATTGGGCGATCATAAGATCAATATCGCCGGTTTTAACCTTTCCCGGATCAAAGGTGGTAAAGCGGTCTCTTTTGTTTCAGTCGACAACAATATAACTCAAGAGGTTCTTGACGACCTGCTCAAGGTTGACGGCCTGCTCGAAGCTAAAGTTGTGAGTTTATAGTCGAAATTAATTTAATTTCTGATAGTGGATCTAGTTCGTGCTCGACCGAAAACCGCTAATTTCCTCGATTGCGGCGTTAGGCTCAAATTTTAATCCTCGGAATACTTAATGCATGCTGCGCCCGAAGAAAGTGCCCTGGTATGGGTTAAAATTTTGACCAACGGAAATGCTGGCAGTGCGCCTGCCTTGCACTCAAAAAAATTGTCAGGTTTTCGGTCAGGCACTAGTTCGACAAAACCCGCTGAGAGCCAAGTAATGAAAAAAATCTAGGTCTGCTCTGCACTCTTTTGCTTTTTTTGACTGCACCGGCATTTGCAACTGAACGTGCCGTTACCATCCAGCTCACCTGGCTCCATCAATTTCAGTTTGCGGGTTACTACACCGCCATTGAACAAGGCTTCTATAAAGATGCCGGTTTCAATGTGACTCTTAGAGAAGGTGGACCAAGTCATACATCAATTGACGAAGTTATTAATGGTCTTGCCGAATATGACCAATTGTCAAGAGTATGGCTTTAAGGCCTCAATTGCCAAACCATTTCAAATAACCGAGTTGAACAAATTGTTAAATTCTGTTTTAGATTAGAGAGTAAAGCAGGCTAATCTCCTCGGCCCAGAGCTTATCATCGATGGTTTCCAGGATCAGAGGGATATTGTCGAGACGGGGATCTCGCATCAGCAGTCGGAAGGGTTCGATGCCGAGATTGCCCTGGCCGAGGCTGTGATGGCGGTCGACGTGGCTGGCGAATGTACTTTTGGCATCGTTAAGGTGCATTCCTTTAAGGTAGGAGAAGCCGACTACACGATCAAACTCCTGCATTGTCTGCGCGTAGGTTTCTGGAGTTCTCAGATCATAGCCGGCGGCGAATGTGTGGCAGGTGTCGAGGCAGACGCCAACCCGGGTTTTATCGTCAACCTGATCGATAATGGCTTTAAGATGTTCAAAACGGTGGCCGAGATTACTGCCTTGACCGGCCGTGTTCTCGATAACCGCAGTTACGTTGGTGGTTTTTGCCAGGGCCGTATTGAGCGCCTGTGCAACCAGACTCAATCCCTCTTCGTCACTGATTTTTTTTAAGGTGCTGCCGGGATGAAAGTTGAGTTTGGTCAGGCCGAGCTGCTCACAGCGTTGAAGTTCATCAATGAAAGCTGCAAGTGATTTTTGCCGTTTGTCGATTTCAGGGTGGGCCAGGTTGATAAGATAGCTGTCATGCGGCAGAATATGCTCCGGCTTGAAACCGCAATCGGCAAGATTTTTTTTGAAGGCGGCAATCTCTTCTTCACTGAGTGCTTTGCTGTGCCACTGGCGCTGGTTTTTGGTGAAAAAGGCAAAGGCTTGAGCGCCGATTTCTCGGGCTCTGAGCGGGGCGTTGGCGACGCCTCCGGCGGCACTGACATGAGCTCCAATATATTTCATTCTATCCTCTTTATCCGAGATAACGGTTGAAATAGCCGATATGGAGGTTGGGGAGTTCCTCTTGCAGGCGTTTTAAAAGGTTGACAATGCCGATCGGGTTGCTGAAGTTGTCGGCAAAAAGGTCGCAGTATTGGCGGGGATCGATGCAGAGATTACGCATCTGAACCTGGTCAATCCGGTATTTGTCAATTAGTTCAAGTAAAGCTGTCACCTCAGCTTCGGCATCGCTAATCCCCGGCATGACGAGCAGGTTTAAGGCTAGGTGGAGACCGCCTTCCTTGGCGGCTCGGAGTGAATTTAGTACGTCGGTAAAGGCGTAGTTTTTAGGTCTGTAGTAGGGTAGATAGGTTTCGGCGCGGGCCGAATTAATACTTACCCTGATCGCATCCATACCCGCCTCAGCCATAGCTGTGATCTTTTTCGGCAGGCTGGCGTTGGTATTGACATTGAGGGTGCCGCCGGAAGTTTTCTCTCTTACGGCTCGGGCAAACTCACAGATTCTATCGGCCTGAAGAATCGGGTCGCCTTCACAGCCCTGGCCGAAACTTAAAACCGGATTTTCAGCAACTTCGATATGAGGCAGAGCGATTTCGAGAAGTTCTGTGACCGTTGGGACAAAGTTTATGCGCTCTTGTGAGGCGGGACAGCTCACACCTTTTTTGATTTCTCCCTCTTCCTGTTGGGAGAGGCAACCGATACAGTGGGCGTTGCAGGTCGGCGAGACCGGCAGCGGGCACTCCCAGCGTCCGAGAAAAAAGTTTTTTGCCGCAAAACAGTGGTAATCGATAGCGCAACGGCCGATATGATCAATCAGTCGGTTTTTCGGGTAGCGGGCCAGTTTCCGGTCGACACCGGCAACAACTTCGCGGTCGTCAAAATTCTCCGCTTCCCACTGCAGGTTTTCATCAACCCGGCAAGCGGTTGTGACGTAGCCTAATTCATCCGACCAGCCGACCGCAGTGTAGGCCCACAGCGGTAGGGTGTACTCTTTGCTTTGGTAAGAGACAGCGGGGAGCAGGAAACGGCTGTAGGCCGGGGGCAGAAAAGCCGCGACTCCCTGGAGGCCGGAATTACCAACCCCGGCAAGGCGATTGATGGGTCGCTCTTTGTGAGTTTTGGGATCCCAGCCCAGGGGCGGGCAGTCGGGGAGAAAAAAGAGTCGGCTGGCTGCTGGCAAGGGAATCAGTTCTTCGCTCTCCGGTAGCCGGTGGTTGCGGCCCGCAGCTCCGAGCATGAGCCATTCAGGGTGGTCAAAGATATCGCCTTGACGGTTGGCGACCAGGGCGAAAACAGAATCTGGATTAATAAGTTTTGGCGTTGACATAGTTATCTATCTGTAATAGTGTTAAAGGTTCGTGTTTTTCCAAAGATAATCTAACGGTTTCATTTAATCAAGGAATATCCCGAGTGATGCTTAATGGATGTGAAAAAAGTTCTGCCCGGCAGTGCTTTTTTGTTTTTCAGCCGCTTTTTACCGTACTTTTACTGATGGTTCTTCTGTTTGGGGCTTCCTGCGCCTCGCATGAGAGGATTCCCGATAATCCGAAGGCCCTTTTTCAGAAGGCCGAGAAGGCTTATCAGAAAAAGAGCTACAGTCGGGCGAAAGAGCTTTTCCAGTCGCTGCAGAATGAGTTTCCTGATACCGAATATGCGAAGTTGGCCCTTTTGCGGACGGCTGATATCGACTATTGTCTGAAAGATCTTGAAGATGCGGCTAGAGCCTATAACGATTTTATCAATTTTAACGAGGATCACGACAAGGCGCCTTACGCGCTCTATCAAGTTGGGATGACCTACTATGTAACTTTGAAAACCCTTGATCTTGACCTTGAAGCCTTGCGTCAGGCCCTGGAGGTTTTTCAAGAAGCATTGGCTCGTTATCCCGATAGTCCTCCCTGTACAGCCAAGATTATTCAACGGATTAATGACTGCAAGCGGCGTTTTGCGAAACGCGAATTTTACATCGGTTTTTACTACTATAAGCGGGGTAAATTTCACTCCGCCATCGGTCGTTTTGAATATCTGCTTAAAACTTATGCCGGTTTTATTGATGACAAGGTGCTCTATTATCTGGGGTTGGCCCATCTTAATCGGGGTGATGTAGAAGAGGGTCATAAAGCCCTGCTGACCCTGACTAAAGCCTTTCCCACAAGTCTTTTTACGGAACAGGCCCGGCTCTGGCTGGAGAAGGATGAAGGTCCCGGACTACCATTGCTTTTTATGGCCCGAGACTATTTTTTAGTCAAAGATTACGATATTGGAGATCGTTATTTAACGACCACCTTTATGCCGGAAAAATTTTCGCCGCGACTCTTCAATTTGTTGAAGGGGCAAAAAAGTGGCGGTCAACAAGCCGAAGAGGTGACGTTTTCTTCTCTCTATCGCTCGGTGAGCCCGACTAAGGTCAAATCCGGCAGTAAAATTGAGGAGGCACCGACCCTTAAAAGTGGGCCTTCCGGTTCTCCTCAGGTTGCCTCTGATTCCGCATCCGGGGCGAAAACTGATAAAAGCGGAGCCTCCCCCGCCGCCGGGTCGGAGCCTCGTCAGCAGGCTCGTCTGGGTCAACAAGATGATCCTTTGGAGATTATTTCCGACTGGACTGAGGCCGATCGTCAGAGTGGTACTATCTCTTTTGGCGGCAGAGTTATTGCCAAGCAGAAAGATATGGTTCTCTATGCCGACAAGGTGGTTAATTATTTCGATATGCAGAGCCAAAAACTAATTAAGGCGGTAGCGGTTGGTAATGTTAAGCTGAATCAGGCGGATAAATTTGTTACTTGTGAGCGGGCTGAGTTGATTCAAGCTGAAAGAAAGGTGACACTGACCGGTAATCCGATTATGTGGCAGGGTGAAAACCGGGTAACCGGCGAGCGCATTGTTATTTATCTCAATGAGAGCCAGGCCGAAGTCTTCGGCGGGGAAGCGGGTAAAGCCAAGGTTAAAATTATACCGGCAAAGTGAGGTCAGTGAATTGCAGATAACTCGGCTGGTGTGAACACTCCCTTTTCAGTAATAATAGCGCTGATCAGGGCTGCTGGGGTGATATCAAAGGCGGGGTTATAGACCTCCACCTCCGAGGGGGCAGTCGCTCTTTCGCCAAAAAAACGTACCTCATCTGGGTCACGTTCTTCAATCGGGATAGCCGATCCTTGAGCCAGAGAAAAATCGATGGTTGAGGTCGGGGCCGCGACATAGAAAGGCAGATTGTGAGCTTTAGCAGCCAGGGCGACACTGTAGGTGCCGATCTTGTTGGCGGTATCACCGTTGGCGGCGATCCGATCAGCGCCAACAATAACCAGGTCAATCATCCCTTTGGCCATGCAGTGGGCAGCCATATTGTCACAGATCAGGGTGACCGGTATTTTTTCTTTAAGTAATTCCCAGGTTGTTAAGCGCGAGCCCTGCAACAGGGGTCGGGTTTCGTCAGCGTAGACCTTTATTTTTTTGCCCGCCGCCTGGGCGGCTCGAATAACTCCTAGAGCAGTACCGTATTCGGCACAAGCCAGAGCTCCGGCGTTACAATGGGTCAGGATTCGAGCCTCGGCCGGGATCAGTTTTTCACCATATTTTCCCAGGCGATGATGAGCCTGGTCATCTTCCGCATAGATCAGATTAGCTTCAAGTAGTAGCAGATCTCTTAGTTTGGCTTCGGCAAAACCTTTTCTCAGCCCCTCTTCGCCAACTTTTTTCATTCTTGCCAGAGCCCAGAATAGATTGACTGCTGTCGGCCTGGTGGCGGCGAGTTTATCTATAATCTTGTTAAATTTTTGCGCCGTGAAAGGGTCTTTGCCGACTGTTTCTTCTTGAACTCCAATAACCACGCCATAGGCGGCGGCGACACCAATCGCCGGAGCCCCGCGAACAGCTAAGGTTTTAATCGCCTTAGCCACCTGTTGTAAATCCCGGCACTCAAAAAATAGCTCTTCGTTCGGTAAGCGGCGCTGATCAAGTAAACGCAGAGCTCTTTTTTCTTCTATCCAGGTTAAGGTTTGGAACGCACTCTTGGTCACAAGTAAGCTCCTCTCTATTCAATAACCTGAGGTACCTTGAAAAAACGCTCTTCCCGTTGCGGAGCGTTAGCCAAAACCCGTTCCCCCAATCCTTTGCTTAAAATGTCTTCCCGCATTGGGGTGGCGGTGGCCGTAACATGGGCCATCGGTGCCACATCAGAGGTGTCGAGTTCCTGCAATTTTTCAACATAACCGAGAATCGCATTTAACTGAGCCCCGTATTGTTCCAGCTCAGCCTCGTTCATCTTAATCCGAGCCAGTGTGGCAACATGTTTGACGGTTTTTGAATCAATTTTTTCCGGTGTCATAATATTCGTTAAATCCTTATAATATTTGGTTTCGGTAACGCTGGGATGGCTATTTTTGATTTAAATGTTTTTCTTTGCGTTGTTTTTTACGTTGTTTCTTGTCGGCGGTGATATGTAATCCGCAATGAAGGCATCTGCGCAAATAAATTGGTATGAATCCGTTGACATGAAAATAATTGCCGCAACGCGGACACTTACCGGTTGCCGTGAGCAAGCTGGCTATAATAATAAGCAGAAACCAAACTGCAAAAACTTTACCGGTTTGGCGATCGGAATTGGTTATCCGAAGCGATAGCCAGATGGTTGGTATATAGATTAGAATCAGACTCCAAAAAAACCAGCGCCGCCGTCGAAGTTTGGTCAGGCCGAGGGTAAACTTCGAGAGATCTTCACTCTTTTTCTTTTCTTCCAATATGAGTTCCTGACTCTAATCCGGCGAAGGAGACTGGCCGGAAGCAATTTTTTTAAAACCACGGATTACACGGATGGGCACGGATAAAACCGAGGTTTTTGCATTACGTCCGGAACTGGTGGTTTAATTGATAGTTCAGCCAAGGATTAATTGCCGTGTATCCCCATTTTGATTAGAACTAGTACTGCGTCCCAAAAGTAGTGAATACGTATCCGGCAATCT
>JAGGWR010000287.1 GCA_021163445.1 Candidatus Tharpella aukensis | reverse complement strand
ACGCAGGGCTTTGCGGCTCACCTTGTCGCTGACATAACTGTAGAGCTCACCCACGGTCACCCGCTTATCACCATTTATGTCGGCATGCCCCTGCAACGCCTCAAAAAAGTAGTAGGTCAAAAGAGAGTGGCGTTTTTCCGGGTACCAGGCGCAAACCTCATTCTTATCCGCTCCGCACAAAACAAATGAGTTATCCTTAAGCTCCTGCAACGGACTGACATTGGTCAGCCGGGTCGGGCTTATATTGCGAAAAAGCTGGCCCCCGGCCGAATCACCGGAGAAACAGGCATCTAAAACCACCATCACCGATTTTGCCGGCAACAGCTCCAGATTGCGATAGAAGAGACTTAAAGGATAACCACTGGTCTCGATATAATCAACCTCGGCATCAACCGGCACAAGATAGGCTTCACCACTTTTTTCCGCCGGAGCACCGTGACCGACATAGTAGACAAAAACCTCGGCTTTGCCGCGCTCGCCTTTGACAAAGCGATAAAGTTTACCCTGCTTGGGGCGGGTATCGGTACCAAAAACAATATTAAAGTCATTGACGGTTGCATCAAGACAAGTAATAATATTCTCTTGAGAAAATCCCATTGTCCGGGTCAGATATTTTTGCATAATTGCAGCATCGCGCCCGGCGAAATCAACATCCGGCACCCCTTTTTTGCGGTCAGCGTAGCGCTGATTACCGATAACAACAGCGATTCCATGTTCCCGCTTTTTTCGCCCAATACGGATATTTTCATCCTGATCGACCGCAATTTCAAGAGAAATATCACCAACCGAGGCCCGATCCTGCCCTTTACGACCAAACATCTCCTTTAAGGCGCGATCGACATCAACATCCCCGCTTTTTTGTGAAGCTTTTCGAGTCCGCTGCGCTAAAACGATCGTCGCATCATCATTGGTAAAAGCGTCGAACAACTTTTTCTCAACCTCTTTGAGCTCGCTGCAAGCCGGATATTTCTCACTTAAAACCCGCGCCTCATACATCGCCTGCCGCTGTTCACCGGATTTATAGCGGTTACAAAGTCGCAAACACTCGCTATCAACAACCTCATCCCAAATATCGTCAAGTTCGTCAGGATAGCGCTGTTTCCAGCGGGCGGTCGCCGCCAATGACTTTTCGCCAGGCTCAATTTGCGCCAGCGCCCGGCAGAGGGTTTGTGCTGCAAGCGGCGAAAATTGCGCCCCTTTCGCCAAAACCGCAACTCCGGTCTCGCGCTTACCACTCTGCATAAGCTTAAGCGAAGCGGTGACAAACTCTTTCTCAATCTCTTTTTGCGCTTTTTCCAAACGGCTCTCATTCGACCAACATTTAGTTGCCGCCGAGATCCCCTCTAACGCGGCAAGACCCGCACCGGAAAAAAGTTCAGCCCGAGCCAGCGTCTCGGCAATTGCCGGGCCCAAACGACGATCATCACCCGCCAATTTCTGCGCCTTTTTTGCCGCCGCCAGCGCCTTTTCCGGATCACCGCCAGCCGCCATAATAACCACCGCGTAATCATTAAGCCAAGCCGCCTGACTCCCATCTCCGGCCACGGCCAAAGCCAGATATTTCTCCGCCTCAGCCGGATTTCCATAGCGATAATAAGCAATCCCGAGATTATATTGGTAGAGCGGTTTGTCACAAAGACTCAACGCCTTGATAAAAAGTTTCACCCCCTTCGCCTTATCACCCGGAAAAGTCTTCGCCGCCTTCGCAGCCACATCCCGCGCCATATCACAATAGTCGATGGCACCGACATTGCCAACCGCAAGAAGCAACCCAAAAAACAGCAAAACCGGCACCAGAGAAAGCCGGACAAAATGCCGCCATTTCAGTTCAGAGTCATGCTTCGTCATTTTTCCCCTCTCTTTTAGTGGAATTATTTCAATAACCGTAACTTCTTCTTCAGCGACCCACAATTAAACTCAATTTAACTGTGTTTAACTTTGCTTCGCCCACATAAATGGGGTCAAAGCTGGGGTGCTGACGCACCTTGTGCCAGCAATGACCCCAATCCCGACAGTTTGCAAACGGCATCTAAATAGTTACGTTTTTTCACACTATCTCGGTCGGGGTCATTGCTTTAGAAGGGCAAAGCCCTTCTAAGAGCCCTGCGAAAAGCTTTGACCCCATTCAAGAGGGCGAAGCAAAACAACAAATTACCCATTGTAACTTAGAAGATCAAGCAAAAACAATCGAGTCTGTTTAATTACATAAGTAAGAATAGTTTTAGAGAAGAGCCCCTGACCGCCGTTCCGTTACCATTTCCTGCTTGCTTTTTTTGTGCTCGCTCTATACCTGCCTGGCCCGGCTATTGCCGTCCTGAAGCCACCAGCCGGAAGCCACGGTCGTAGTCGCGACTACCCGGCCAGTCCCTGTAACGGTGAGCCGACCGCACGCGCCTCGCCCGGTTGTACCAACTGCCGCCGCGAAGAACGCGGTACGAGCCCGAACTGGCACCCTGCGGATTTTGCTCAGGACTGTTCTTGTAATAGTCATCATCGTACCAATCGGAACACCACTCCCAGACATTACCACTCATATCGTAAAGTCCAAGACCATTCGCTGCTTTTCCGCCCACTGCGTGGGTCGATCTTCCACTGTTCGAGTTATACCATGCGACCCGACCCACATCATTACCACCGAAATATTTCTCGTCCCAGCCACCACTGCGGCAGGCGTACTCCCATTCGGCCTCAGTCGGCAGGCGGAAAGTTTTATTACTCCGACCGTTGAGTTTTTGGATAAACGACTGACAGTCATCCCAGGAGACCTTTTGCACCGGATAATTATCACCTTTTTTGAACTTTGCCGGATTATTACCCGCAACCTTCTGCCACTGACCTTGGGTCACCTCATATTTTCCCATCCAGAAACCATCAACACAAACCTTGTGTACCGGTTTTTCATCGGATCCACCACTACTCGAACCCATCTGAAAACAGCCACCCTTAACCCAGACAAACTCCATTCCGGTTACAGGGTCAGTAAAACTTGAACCCGACGTAGAAGCTAAACCAGTTGACGCCGATGAACTTGAATAACTCGAACCGGAATCCGCCCGCGACCGCACCACCGGCTCGGTCTTAGGCACTACCTTCTTTACCGGCTTCGCCGGAATCTGAAAATCACCAATCAACCACGCCCCGCCGCCTACCGGAAACAACAACAGAAACAAAACCCCGAACCCAAACAAAACCATCTTTCTCATAATCAGCCTCAACCCCTGAAAAAAGTAGATCATAAAGCAATAACAAATAGTGTGAATACCGCTTCGCCCTCTCGTACAGTTTAAATCCCTGCATCAGAACGTTCATCTGCCGGCGAACAACCTGGCAGACATTTATTCAAAGGGGACACAGCTCAGCCCGTCACGGGCTCAAGCCCGGTCTGAAGTTATGTCCCCGCATCGAGATAATTTGCACAAAAACAGCCACTCTATATCTTATATCGAATATTTTTCGAAATTTCCAACTTTTTTATTGCAGATTCACCCAACTTTCACCAAATAATTCAGTTTTACAATTTACTTAATCCCTGTTATTATATACTCAATGAAACATAAAACAAAATTTAAAAAAGTTGTAACCGAGCAATTTCCTGTTAAGCCAAAACTAGGCGGAGGAATTATCAAGATAGATGTATGGGAAAATGAACAGGGCGAAATGGTTAAATACAGCATGGCCTACATCAACCATTTAATCTTTTCCGGTGACAATGGAAGAGTTCTCGGATATGACAACAGTCACAATTTTCATCACAAACATTATTTCGGGGATATTTGCGAGGTGGAAAATTTCACAAATTACCAGGAGCTCATAGAGCGTTTTGAAAGAGAGATTAAGGAGTTTATAAAATGACTATCGAACTTAAAGCCGGAACCCTTTCAGATTTCTTTGTATCCGCAAAAGAGACAGCAAAGGAAATTGATGAAGGCATTAAAATAAGCCCTAAAAACATTATTTGGGTTGCTCCATCTGACTTAATGGCCATTTTAAAACCTGAGAGAACCAGATTGGTACAATATTTAAGGGGTAGAAAAAAGGTCATCTATTCAGAACTTTTATCTGCCATGCAGCGTACCCCAATAAGCCTCAACAACGATTTAAAACTTTTAGCTAAATACCAGTTAGTAAACATTTTTAAAGAGCCTAACCCGGGACATGGCGTACATAAAGTAATTGAATCAACCTTTGGCGATGAAAAGATTGAATTTAAAGCCGTAATATAAATTGAATAGAGGAAGCCGGTCAGTTCTTTTTTGTCCTTTTATCTTTTATGAACTCACAGTAACTTATATTTACCCCGTATTGACAAGGGCATCAATAATCAGATATAGTGCGACTAGGGTTCAGGTATTTATTCTGATACGAGTAAATCCACCCCCGGATAACTGCCCAGCCACAGAAAATTTGTATTAGACGACAATATTGAATATTATAAAGATGTATAGAGTCAACATACAGAATCTTTTCTGCCTAGGAGTTGTAAAAGAATAAACATTACGTTTTGCGACACTCCGACCATCGCAATATGCTGGTTAATCATCTATATTTACAAGCTTTTATGCGCTTTTGGTGATATGTAATTATAGTTAACATGTAAAGTTTGTTTACTTACAATTCCTTAAATAGTTCGTTAGCCCAAATTATTACAAGACATCGGTTAAACTCATTCGAATATCTGCCATCGTTATGAATAGTTTATTGGGGATACCTTGAAAAGGAATGAAACCAAACTTTTCATAGAATTCAACCGAGCCTCTTTTAGCGTCAACAATAACTAATGGGAAAGCAACTGTCTCACTGGCAAATAAAAGTTTTCTTAAAGAGTCGATCAACAACCATTCACCATAACCTTGTTTTTTATAACGTTTATCAACCGCTAATCTGGCAATTAATCCGCCAGCGCTGACATTATGATGTTTTTTTCTCAATTTTATTGGCAAAGTATCAAGATTGATAGGTGTCATAGTTAATGTGTAATATCCAATAATACGTTCTGGATGAGTGTCGTCTTCAAGCACAAATGTACGAGTGTTATCCTTTTTTGACTGTTGGCTTGCCATAACCTTTATATATGAATTTAAGGTTTCAACTTCACAATCAAAAACATTACGGTCATGTCTGTTTTTGTCCAGAGGAACAGTAATCATCATTGGACTTTATTTTTATAGTGTCGAGATGCTTGTTGTAAACGAGCATTCGGCTTAGGAGTAGATTCAAGGGCCTCTATAAGCATCAAAGCATCACGTTGAGAGAGTTTGAGAGAGCGTTCACGCTCTATAATTTCTTTAGCTTTTTCTATCGCGGCACTTAGCACGAAAGAGTT
>JAGGWR010000059.1 GCA_021163445.1 Candidatus Tharpella aukensis | reverse complement strand
GGGAATTTATCGACCTCTTAAATCACTCTTTTTTCCCCATCAATGCCTGGATCAAATCTATGGGCAGGGGGAAAACAACGGTGGTAGCATTTTCATTGGAGATGTCGTTTAAGGTCTGCAAATAGCGAAGTTGCAGGGCCTGGGGATTCTGGGAAATAACATTGGCTGCAGCCAGCAGTTTTTCCGAGGCCTGCAATTCACCTTCGGCATGAATCACCTTAGCCCGCCGTTCCCGTTCCGCCTCGGCCTGCTTGGCAATGGCCCGAATCATATTTTCATTAAGATCCACATGCTTTATCTCAACCATACTCACCTTAATGCCCCAGGCATCGGACTGCTTATCGATAATTTCCTGGAGATCGGCATTCATCTTCTCCCGTTCAGACAACATCTCATCGAGTTCATGCTGACCCAGCACTGAGCGCAGGGTGGTCTGAGCCAGCTGACTAATGGCGATATAGTAATTCTCCACCTGGATAATGGCTTTTTCCGGATCGACCACCCGAAAATAGAGCACGGCATTAACCCGCACCGTCACATTATCCCGGGAGATAACATCCTGGCCGGGAACATCCATAGTGATCACCCGCAGATCAACCCGAGCCGCCTGCTGAATACCGGGAATAATAATGCGCAGCCCCGGTTTTTTAACCACCTGAAAACGACCGAGAAAAAAAACCACCAAACGCTCATATTCCTTAACAACCTTCAGGGAAAGCGCTAGTAGAGCGATGACCAGTGACACAACAACAAGGTACGAAGATATAATCATTTTACGTCCTCCTTGAGCTCAACTTTGAGCAGCAATCCATCCTTTTCTATGACCTGGACTTTCTGCCGTTTTTTAATTACTGGATATCTTTCTATTCTAACATATTTTTCAGACGTGTCAAAAAATATACATTACTAATTTTTTTATGTTATATTTATAAAAGGAACAAGGAGATTGTCCGAGAATGTTATCTTATCCGCCCAAGAACTCTTCCCCGGATCTGTCCCGTGAACGCCAGGGTGAATTGCTGATGGTTGCAGAGACGTTTATTTGGAGCTGGTTTCCGATTGTCACCCTGATCATCTACCAGCATCTTTCACCGCTTTTTACCATGTTTTACACCACCTTGATCGCCGCACTATTTTTCGGTGGATTTGTACTCTGGCGAGGTGGCTACGGACGTATCCTGCAACGCCAAGCCATTCGGCCGCTGCTCTTAACCACACTTTTCATCAATCTGCTCTTCATTTGTGTCTATTTAGGACTGCAATACACAAGTGCTGCCAATATGGCAGTGATCCTCTTTTTACAACTGCTCTTTTCCTATCTCTATTTCAACCTCTTCGGCTCCGAACCTTTCGCCTCCAACCACCTGTTTGGGGCGCTCTTGATGGGAGCCGGGGCTCTGATCATCCTCTTCCCCGGTAAGCTCTATTTAAATAAAGGCGATATGCTGGTACTGATTGCCGCGATGATCGCACCAATTGCCAATTACTACCAGAAACAGGCCCGCACCTTTGTCAAGCCAAGTGAAATTCTATTTGTTCGCTATCTGCTGGCCTTGCCAGTTCTGCTGGTTCTGGCTCAATGGTTCTCGCCCGATAATAAAGAGAATGTCCGGGCGGTTCTGCCCTGGTTGCTGCTCAACGGTTTGGTGCTTTTCGGTCTCTCCAAAATTTTCTGGATAGAGGCGATTCACAGAATTTCAATCACCAAAGCCAGTGCCATGAGTGCCCTGGGCCCATTGTTTACCATCATCCTGGCCTATCTGGTTCTGGGAGATGAACCCACCCTGCAACAGCTGGTTGGGTTCATACCTGTGCTGATCGGCGGAATCCTGATTACCCGCCCCGGCAGACCACAAAGGATCGAGGAGTAAAGCCAGCAGATGACCACCAACAACAAAACCAACAGGGATAAATGGTGGATCTTGGGCCTGGCATATATGGAACCAGCCACTTTTATCAAGCCCACGAAAAGTACTATCTGCCTAAGACCTGTAACGTCTGGACAGCCAAGGCCTTGCAGCAAGCCGGTTACCCGATCTCCCCATATATGACGATGCCAGTCAAAAGTTTACTAAAACGGATGGAAGAGTTCGGGGAGCAGCTCGATTGAATGTTTTTGTCTCTAGAAAGGAAGAATTGCTTCCGTCAGCCATGACTTCTATACAAGTATTGCAAGAAAAAGGGTTGACAATGTAACAAAACAAAAAAATGACAATCAACAGCTGTGTTTGGTGTAGCCTGGTTCAAAGAAGAGGATTGGGTTTATGGAATTGACAATTTATGTATATGGTGTTAATATACAATCATGATCGAAATAAAAAAACCAAAACAGTTCCAGTGGGATCATGGCAACGAACGTAAAAGTTCCGACAAGCACAATGTTTCGAAAGAAGAAACGGAACAAGTGTTTTTTAATCAGCCACTATTATTGCTTGAGGATAAAACTCACTCTCAAAAAGAGATGAGATTTCATGCTTTGGGTAGAACTGACAACAATCGAAAATTGCATATAACCTTCACAATTCGAATAAATCAAATCAGAGTAATCTCTGCCAGACCTATGCATAAAAAGGAGAGAAGGAGTTATGAAAAAAATTCCTAAATTTAAAACAGAATCAGAAGAAAGGGCTTTTTGGGAAGAAAATGACTCAAGTGACTACCTTGATTGGAGCAAAGCAGAGCAAGTTGTTTTTCCCAGTTTGAAACCAACGACTAGGGCAATCTCTTTAAGGCTGCCAGAATCTATGTTGGCACAAATCAAAGTAGAAGCAAATAAACGAGATGTCCCCTATCAATCACTGATGAAAATGTGGTTAAGTGAACATTTGCCGCATTCTGTATAACTCGCAACCAGGCAAATATGCAAATAGCCTGGTCAGGTCTCGAAATAACATATTTGCTTTAAATATTGCATTTCAAAACCTGACCCCACATTTGCATGCATTTATTAAAAATGAGGTGAAATATGCCAGAATTAGCTGAAAAAATATATGAACAAGCTATTGATCTCCCAATAGATGATCGATTAATTTTAATAGATAAGCTCCTTAACAGCACAAATTTATCAACTCAAGACGATATTGATCAAGCATGGTCAAAAGAAGTTGAGCTCCGATGTCAAGAACTTGATAGTGGGAAAGCGAAACTTATTCCTGGAGAAGAAGTTTTTGAAAAAATTAAAAAAAGATTTTCAAAATGAAATATAGCTTTCATGAAGCCGCTGAGAGAGAATTTTTCAGTGCAATTGAATATTATGAAGAATGCCAACCAGATTTGGGGCTAAGATTTTCTGAAGAAGTATACGCTACAATTGAGCGGATATGTAAACATCCAAATGCATGGACACCGATTGACACAAAAACAAAGCGTTGTCTTACAAACAAGTTTCCATACGGAATACTCTACCGAATTACTGAAAAAAATATTCGAATTATGGCGGTAATGCATTTGCATAGGAAACCAGATTATTGGACAGACAGATAGGCAGAACGAATCAACCGCCACCGTTAACCGGGATCTGAACCGAGGTCGGATCAAGCTAAACTACTAATACCTGATCAGCGGGCAGCCTTCCCCACTGCTGGTGTGATTTGGATGGAGACGGTATGATCAGGATCGAAGGGCTGGTAAAAAACTATGGGGCGGTCGAGGTGTTGCGCGGAATTGATCTGGAGGTTCCGGCGGGCGAACTTTTCGCCTATCTGGGGCCGAACGGTGCCGGAAAAACCACGACTATCCGCATCCTCACCGGGCAGACCCGACTAGATCGCGGGAGCGCCACATTAAACGGCTTTTGCATTAGCCGGGAGGCGCTCTCCGCCAAGCGGCAAGTGGGCTACGTGCCCCAGTTAAACAACCTGGATCGCGAGCTATCGGTTTACGAAAACATGTGGATTCACGGTCGCTTGTATCACATGGAGTGCCGCACCCTGAAACAGCGGATCCCGGAGATGCTCGAATATGTGGGAATGGCGGATCAGACTGCGGTTCTCGGCAAACATCTGTCCGGTGGTTTTCAACGCCGCTTGATGATCGCTAGAGCTCTGCTGCACGAGCCTCGAATCCTGTTTATGGATGAACCGACAGTCGGGCTTGACGCCGGAATTCGCCGACGCCTCTGGACTCTGATCAAGTACATTCAGGAAAACGGCACGACGATCTTTTTGACCACCCACTATATCGAGGAGGCGGAATTTCTGGCCCAGCGAGTGGCTTTTCTGGACGAGGGCCGCATCCAGGTCATCGATTCTCCAAAAAACCTGATAGCCCGGCAGGGAACCTGGGCCATTGACCGGTTCTCGCGGGAGCACATGGAAACCCTCTATTTCAATACGCGGGCGGCGGCCGAAAGTTACAACGACCACCATGACGATCGCCATACACTGCGACGGGTTAACCTGGAAGACGCCTTCCTGGCACTGACCGGCAAGAGGGTCAAATGATTCGCGGCTGGTCGGCAATCTATCTGCGAGAGGTTTTTATCGTCAGACGGCGTCTGCTGAAATTAATTCTCTCCTGGACGGTACAGCCAACACTATACATGGTCGCCTTCGGTTATGCCTTGGGCCGCCATGTGCAGGTGGAGGGGCATACCTACATGGAGTTTCTGCTGCCGGGCCTAGTCGCCATGAGCAGTATGAACCAGTCCTATCGAATCGCCAGGGAGATCAATTTTGCCCGCTTCTACTGGCATATCTTCGAGGAGTTTCAGGTGGCGCCGATCAGCAATACCGCCTTTGTCCTCGGAGAGGTGCTGGCCGGTATGACCCGCGCCCTTATGGCAGTAGGGGTAATTTTGCTCCTGGGTGCCGGCTTCGGGGTGGTGCTCAGCCACAACCTTTACTTCTGGCTGGCCCTGATATTGAACAGCTTTGTTTTTGCCTCGCTGGCCGTGATCGTGGCGATGGTCGTTCGCACCCATGACGACCAGGGGATGTTGAACAACTTTATTATTACCCCGATGGCCTTTCTCGGCGGCACCTTCTTTCCCCTGGAACAGCTCCCGATCCTGGCCCAGAAAATTCTCTATTTCCTGCCCCTGACCCATGCCTCCAAGGCGATTCGCGCCGCCGCCTTCGGGCAGCCGCCCGACCCACGAAGTTTCCTGATCCTGGCCGGCGTCGGAATTTTCTTTTTCGTGGCGGCAGTACACTGCGTCAATCTAGCCCGCGACTAGGAGGCTGTCTGAGAATATGAACGAACACTTTAATATTTGGCAAATGCTGGCCGGTCTTGGTATTTTTCTCTTCGGCATAATCCTGCTTGAAGAGTCGGCGAAGGCCTTGTCCGGCAG
>JAGGWR010000232.1 GCA_021163445.1 Candidatus Tharpella aukensis | reverse complement strand
ATTTTATAGAGTATGAAGAAAGTTGCGAGTCTCAATCCTTTTTTTCAGAAGGCTTTTTTCATCAAAAATGTTAGATGTCATAACTGTGGCGAGAAATTTGCCAGTCTCAATCCTTTTTTTCAGAAGGCTTTTTTCATCGCTACAACGGTGCGCCGCAAACAAACTGTAGGGAATTAATCGTCTCAATCCTTTTTTTCAGAAGGCTTTTTTCATCTTGACGGACTATTGCATAAAGATACAATAGGTGTAATAGAGTCTCAATCCTTTTTTTCAGAAGGCTTTTTTCATCGGCTCATTGATTTCTCCTTTATTTTTCAGATAGTTAGATATCACTTTCCGCCAACCTGGCAGAGTAAACGGAATTTGTTGACCATGTTTTTTCATTTTAATATTTTTCCTCCTCATTTCAATTAGTTATCACATCCGTCAACCACCACGGGTTTCCGGCTTTTTTGCGATTTTCAAGAGGTTGACGGAATAATGACAATTAGCTGTTTATCAAGTTTTATGCCATACACGGATTGACCGTAGGGGCCGGTTGAGATGATCTCCAGATTGCCATCCCTGACAACCCGCCGGATTTTCCGATTCAAACGAGAACGATGCTGGAGAAACCATTCGCGCCGGTCGCCTTGCTGAGTCAAGCGGATACGCAGTTTTTCCAGACGCCCCGACCAGGCACCCCATCTGTTTTCGAGAAAACGGAGGATTGCCTCAGCTTCAAAAGCAAAAGGAGACATATAACATTCGTGGCAACCGGCACAGGACTTTTCTTTGCGACAAGACTTTTTTGCCAAAAGCACAAGATTGTAGATTGCGGCTTCAACTGGCGTTAAGATAATTTCATTGCTTGCAACCCGCAGACAGCAATCATCAGGATAAAAAATCAGGGCCGTAACCCCGGCTGGCACGGGCAGATCAAGACACTTCTGAGTATGATCAACGAGATCGGCAAAAGAAATTTCCGCATCAATATCCTCCGGTAACCGGTCACGCAAACGGACAAAAGGCAGATGTGCCAGTTCAATCCGGGCGCCGGTACTATCAACCTGATAGGGCTGCCCGGTTAAACGATCAAAAACCGTTAATTTGACCGGTTTAACCGGAGGGTAGAAAAAATCCGGATGATTTTCAAATGGAGCTCCGACCAGAACATGCGACAGAACATCTTGCCGACGAGCAAAAAACTGCATCGCCATCCCCAGATAAAGGGACATAGTTTTACGCCCCCCGGCAAGCGAGGCATGCAATTCAGTCTGTGGATCCGAGGTACACTCTTTAACCACCGCCATGATGTAATCGGCAAGCCGCCGGTTGTCATCGGAAGTACGAATATCCTCAAGTTCACCATCAACACCTGAAACCACATGAATCATTGAGGGTGAAAAATCGATCTCCCCGGTCACACCATACTCATGACAAAACTGATGAAAAAAACCTTTTTCAGGGTGCAACAGGCGCTCTTCAATCAGCAATCGCCCCGACCGGGTCGTGATCACATGCACTTCGTCCGGGATCCAGGCCGGTTTTCCGGTGACGACCAAAGCATAAAGGGTTTCGGTAACCACCTGCGGCGATAAGCCGCAAAGGGACAAGAGAACCCGACGACTCTTTTTTTCTCTACATCTTTTCGACAAAGAAGACCTCATACTTTAGTGCACGGCAAACTCACCAACTCAAATTGCCGGCCGCAACAATAAGAAAAGTTTTCTTTTTGCTGCCCCTTTCAATCATTTACGATACCGATCGAGTAAATGTTTCAACCTGGCATGCACTCGACCATTACTATTAACCTCATTCAACGCAGCTTGATATTTATCATTACCTGATTCTCCAAGAATTTTACTGAACCAAATTAAAGTATTGATTGCATCTCTTGTAACTTTATAACGCTTACCACCTTTTATCTCATCACCCCTCTTATCAACGGCAGCACTGGCAACTTTCTTTCCTGGAAAACATAAATTATTTAACGACAGAAGCTCCTCTGCAACGATATCGGTAACCGCCTCATTCGTTCTTTCCGACCAATATATGTGTTGAGCTCCAAAAGATTGGAGAAATAGATTGTCTGATTTAATCATACAAATACTTTTTATAGTCTCTGAGGGAAGGTCACTATAATCATTTTTGACACTTTTCATTATACTATATGCTTCCCCAAGATGATCGATCAACTCAAGTCCCCATTTAGCGTGAGTCGCCACTTTTCGAATACCATTTTGTTTTATCAGCGATAGTGTTTTTCTATATTTAGGGTCTCCTGAAGTACCCAGAGCCTTACACATCCAGGACATGGAATCTAATAAATATTTATCGATAACTTTTTCATCATCACCATCTGCAATATCTCCAGATGTGGTTGAGGTATTATTTACAAAACTTATCAGTTGACTTTCTAATGCTCTATAAACATTATCACCAGGACTCAAAGACCAGTAAATATGCATTGCTCCGATTTTTTTCATCGTCGCATCCGAAGAATTAATCATGCAAATATATTTGGCCGCACAGCTTGAGATATTTTCCTTGTAATTAGCCGCGCAACGATTTAAACCCTCATAATCAGAAAGTCTTTTTAGACTCTCTTTTGCATACTTTTTAAGTGAACGTGATGAAGCTTTTTCACATACGCTCTTTAACGTAGAACTGTAAATCGGCAATCCTGAAACGGCCAGAGCTTTACACATCCATGACAACTCATCAACATAAATTACCCGGCCACTCACGCCGGCAGGGTGATATGATTGCCGTTGATCATCTTCCTTATTAAAGGCAAAATTGTTTTCAAGCTCCTCCAACAACAGACTATTGATTAATTGAAATAAAGAGTCGTCAGATGACGAATAACTTGTAATCATTTTAAGCGCCGTTGTCCGCTCTAATGGGTCCTGAGAGTTTAATGATCTCGCCAGTGTGCTTATTTCTCTTTGATTTCCAAAGCTAAAACTGCTTGACATAATTATTGTCAAAACAATCATAATTCCCGTGTAAAATCTGCAAGTCAATCGCGTACTCCCTTGATTTCTATTCATTTTCATTACTCTTCCCCTTTTCATGTAGTAACTATTCAGTTTACCCTGCAAGCCATTGATGCAGACCATCTTTTAAACCCCGCAACGCCTCCGGCGCGAAAATCTGATGTTTACGGGCCGCAGCCCGAGATTGCATAAATTCATCCGGGCGCCGGGCCGAGACCAAAGCTCCGCGCCCGTAAACGCCGGTTGAACTTTCCGTCAGCGAATCAAGTTTATAAAGAACATCACTGCCCTTTTCAGCAAAGCGCATAGTTTTACATTCGATCAGAAAAAGTCGGTTATTTTTAATCAAGAGACAATCGAACTCATTTCTTACAGTTTTTTCTCCCGCTGTTTCCCAGTCAACCACTTGCGAGAGAACCACCTCGTCGGCCCCGGCGGCAGCAGCCTGGGCGAACGTGTACTCTTCAAGCCAACCTCCAGAAAGATAGCGAGCGGCCTCCGAGTCTGGAAAAGTAACATGATCATTTTCGATCCGAACCAGATTTTCACGTTCCAGGACGGGAAGAATCTTCTCCACAGAACGCCCAGTCGGAAAATAACGTTCAAACTCTTTCGTACGCGGCCAGGATTCCGCCGCCAGCCTTGCATCCAGAACCCCGCTACCCGCAAAATTAAGCGTACCGAAAAAACGATCGAGATAAGGTGCGTTTTCAGCCATAATCCGAGCCGAAGCCGGAAGGGAAGGCAAGACCTCGCCTTTGAGCCAGCGTTTTTCCGGCTTTTTCGGATGCATGCCGTAAGCGGTTAGATAGTCATGGATCCCCAGAACCGGCTCCAACTGCCAGGCTTTCTCTTTACTCGGATAGAGGTTATGAATCAGGCCCTGAAAACTATCGACGTAGATGACTTCGCCCCGTTCGAGATGGCCGAAAAGATTGGCCGCCGCCAGAGCCATCACTTTGGTGCCGCCGGTGGCATTGAGAATCAAGGCTTGACCCTCGGGAAAACTCTCGATCACGTCAATACAGATATCCTCCATTCTCTGAGGATCAAAGGGCAGCACCGCGTCGGGCCAGATCCGACAAGGCAGATCATGCCGTTTACAAACCCGCTGCAACCTTTTCGCCTGCGCCCGCATCGCATCGGTCACCAGCAAGATTACTTCCGAAACCTGAAACCGGGGATCAAGCGCCGGAATCAGGCTGGGGACGGGCTGTTCGGAGACTAAGTTGATTATGATGTTACCGGCAGGCATCACTCCAGCTCACCCAAAATCTTTTTTACTTTTTGCACTTTCGCAAACTGCTTTTTCTTGGCTTTTTTGACTTTCCAATTACCTTCCTTTTGCCAACTTTCCTTGAAAGCCAAAGCCAGGGCTTTCTGCTGTTCTGGAGCGGCCGTGTCGAGTTTGGACCAGACCTCCCCCTCCTGATACAGATTGTTTACCCGAACCGCTGCAAATTCCTGCGCCAGATCATCACCACGAACAATCATCAGATCCTGTTCTTTAGAGGAAAGAGATCCCCAGCTTTCCTTTTTTGCGGCCTCCTGATCTTCGAGAACTTTCTGTTCGGCTACCACTCTTTTCTCTTCTTCTGCCTCAGCCTGTTCTTGAAGTAATCTCGCTTTTTCAGCCGCTTGCCGTTGTTGAGCAACAATTTTCAGTTCCTGTTTTTCAACCTCACGCTGTTTTCCAGCCTCTTCTTTTATATTTGCCAACTCCGCAGGCGACAGAGAAACGGCTGACAACCAACCAAAGGGATAAAGACCATGTATAACATCAGTTTTTTTCCGGTCGGCTGCCAACCAAATTGTAGTAGCCCCAGTTTTAGAAAAATCAGCTTTTTTACCCTTACCCTTCATAATCCTGATATTCCGGTAATCCGGCAACGTCAAACACTCAGCTCCGCTATGGCGTCCGACCCGTAACAACAATTCTTTTTCATTTTTAAAAATTGTCACGGGGTCACAACCAATCCGTTTCAGCTCAACATCTTCACGGTTTTTTTCGTGATTAAAAAATCGCCCTAGAGCTTGTCGTAATTCACTCATGGTAACTGGTTTACGAGGTACATCACGATTATTACCTGTTCGCTCCGAACCAGGATCCATAACCGTAATGGAACCAATAAAGCTTGAACCGGATTCAACGACTTCAAGGATTTGACAGAGGTCATCTCGACACTCAAATCGTGAATTCGGATTCTTCTTTTTATCAACAGCGTAAACAATTCTGCTCTGCACACCAGGCAAGGCAACAAAATCTGAAACCTTAATCAAACGCATAGGGTCAGTGGCAAAACTGCCATCATCAAAAATCCTTCTTTCCAATTCCTGAGGCGCACGCCGGTCACGTGTGTCAATCGGCATCGGATATTTTGGTTTTCGTAAATTAAGTATAGCTGTCCGCAAAACACCTTTTAGAGATGAGCCAGGAATCAAAGGAATCCCGGTCAGAGGTTGAAATGCAGTTCGTTCAATACGAAATTTATTCAACTCCCTTTTTACCCGTGACTCAGGCATTTCAACAGCGGATCGATAATGTTCGATAAAAGAACGACTAATTGAGATTCGTCGGCCCTCGGCCAATGCGGCATGACGACGCATAAATTGATAGATTTTCAGTAACGAGACCACCGTACCCTGACTACAAATATCTGCAAATTCGATCTTCAAATCACGATTAAGAGCCCCAATAAAATCAAGCGGGTTAAAATTTATCAACTCACTAGTTTGCTCATCTACAACAAAATTAGTGGGCTCATAATCCTCATCACAACCAATGTGCAGGGGACTTAAAACTTCAAGACGAAAAAAGAAGGTCTCCTGTTTCATACAGCCACCTCGCAAGGAAGATAGATTGAGTAACCCTGTGCCACTGCCTGCGGCTGAACCAGAGAGACATCATGAATAGCCCGTCCAAGATAAGGTTTAAAGAAAATATCGCGCTCACGAGGAAGAAAAACCGCACCTTCGTCAGCCATTACCACTGGTGCCTTGAATGGATTTGAGCTGTAAGCCAGACGGTCACCGTGACGCCCGAACCGGGTGAACAGTAAAAAATATTTACGACTGTACAAGTTGACCTCCGGCACTGAAGGAGACAACGTAAAACAAGCATTGGCCCGTTCATTTGACGGCAACTCTCGCAGTTCACAATCAACCAGCTCAAAACGACCAAGCCCGGTAGCCGCGTCGCGGCCAAAACCAAATTGTCCGATCCGTTCAACCATTGTTCGCAGGCGCTCTTCATCTAAAGCCTCTTCGTTGATAAGGCAGAAAACAACTAGCTCGACACCGGGTAACCAGACAATATTTTCACAGGAGTATGGGGCAAAACCATCCCCGCTGCCGGTTGTCCCGGTCAAACGGTCAATTGAGTTATGGGCTTGATGATCGACAAGAAAAAGTTTTTCTTCACTTTCAGCCGAGTATCGACGCCGTAAATCATCCGGTAGGCTCGCATAATAGCGACAAGAAAATTCTGCATCAGTCAATAGGGAATCAGGTTGTAACTGAAGATTTAGATCTTCTTTAACGAGCAGCCATTTTTTCTTCTTCATTTTTTTTCGGGCTGCCATCCTGGCGCTGCGCTTAACATCCGGATTTGCAACCTCAAGCAGTTCTGATGGTAACTGCGGACGCGGAAGAGCAATATTTACTCCTGCCGACTCTTCGACCAATAAGGGAAACGCCGAAGAACAGACCGCAAAAGGATCGCTGTCATATCTTTCTATCCACTGATTGAGACCACCGACAAGCAGGCCGCTATCATATGCCGCTTGCCAACAAAGATGGCCAAAAATGGTATCCCCTTTCAAAGGTGTACCAAAAGGGGTTAACGGTTTAATCGTCAACTGATATAATTTCACAACAAGACCTCAAAAACGGTAAGACACTAAACTTAATTGCTGATCGGCAAGGTTTTAGAAAATCTTACCTTAAGGTCAGGATCGGCAAACTCAAACTCAACCCGACCGTAACCACGACT
>JAGGWR010000322.1 GCA_021163445.1 Candidatus Tharpella aukensis | reverse complement strand
TAAACGACTAGGAGGCTGTCCGAAAAATACAAATTGCGTGATTTGGCAACTGAGGCGCTGGGGCGTGAAGATGCAGCTAAAGTAAAAAATGCGTAGTTATATGTAATCTACCGGGAGACGGTGGTTCGTTTCCCGGTTTTAGAGTTTTTTGCTGGTTAATATTGTTAATAATAGTGAAAAAGGGGGGGCTAGACTGAGAAGAAAGATGTAATTCAAGGTTTTCTTTAGAAATCTTTGAAAAATGTGGGGATAGTTTAACAACTTACCCTGAAGTCGCTTTGGAAGAGTGATTAGCTAGCCGTTAAGGATGAACATTGCTTAAATGATACGAAATACTATTTTATTTCTTTAAAAAGTTGATGTTTGATCGTTCTGGCGCTGAGCTTCTCTGCTTGCAAAGTAAATTTTAATTGACTGATTTTTAGGAGGAGAAAGTTGATGGGTGCTTACAAAAAGGAGTGTCTATTTTCGTTGATCAGCTTCTTGATAGTGATCGCACTGTGCAATATTTACCCGCTGTTCTATATGTTTCCGGGTCTGACCAAGGGTTACATCATGGGTTTTCCAACTCACTACTTCCTGGCCTTGTTCATTGGCTGGGTGGGTCTTTTTTTCTTTTACTGGTTCTATATGAACGTCAGTGAAAATATTGACCGTGAGATTGAAGCTAGTAGTGACGGAGGTGAAAAATGAAACGTCTGATTCTTGCTGTTCTAGCTCTACTCTGTTCACCGGCTCTGGTCATGGCAGCCGAAGAAGCCGCCAAAAAATTGTACAAGTTTGAGCCGACAAATTCGATTTCGACCTTCGGTATGATCTATACTGTAGTCATGGTTGTTGCCTTTCTCTATGTCGGTTACATCTCTCAGAAAAAGACTCAAACCTCGGACGATTACTATACTGCTGGTCGTGGGATTGGGGCCCTTTCGAATGGTCTGGCGATGACCTCCAATTTCCTCAGTCTGGCGACCTTTCTCGGGTTTACCGCGCTGATCTGGAAACTTCAGTATCTCCTGGTTGCTTTCGTCATGGCCTGGTTGTGTGGCTTTACGCTGATCTCGATCTCGGTCGCCCCGAGTCTCAGGCGCTGGGGTAAGTTTACCAGTATGCAGTTCATTGGTGAACGTTATGGTATCACCGCCAAGATTATCTCAGTTCTCTGTATGATCCTGTTGGCGCAGCTCTACCTGATCGGCCAAATGAAGGGTGTTGGTAACATCTTCCAGGTTATGTTTCACATGGATTACACCACCGGTCTCATCGTTGGTGGTCTCGTCGTTACCACTTATGTTACCATCGGTGGCATGTATGGACTCTCCTACAACCAGACCCTGCAGAGTATCATTCTGCAGTTCGCTCTGATCTTTCCGACCATCATTATTCTAATGAAACTTGGTGCCGGTGGCGCCAGTATTTTCCCGCCGTTTGGTTATTCCAAACTGGTTCCGACAATGCTGGCCGAATTGCCAACCTATTTTGATCCGTTTACCACGGTGATGGGTAAGCTTCCGCTGAGCTTCAAGTACTATACGGCAATTTTTCTGAGTCTCGGTTTCGGTACTATCGGCTTGCCCCATGTCGCCATGCGTTACTTTACAGCTCCATCAGTTCGTGAAGGGAAAAAAGCGACCCTGTGGGCTATCTTCTTTGTTGGTTTCGTATTTTTGACCACTTTTGCGATCGGCTTTGCCGCAAAACTTTATAGTGTTCAAACAATTCAAGGCCAGATGGGTATGACACTTAATCCCAAAGATGCTGATCTGCTTGTTGTCATTATGAGTCAGGCTTTCGCGCCAGCCTGGATTGGCGCACTGCCGATCGCCGGGGCCATGGCTGCTGGTCTCTCAACGATTGCCGGTCTTTTGATGGTTATCGGTACCGGTATCGGTCATGATATCTATACGACGATTAATCCGAATGCGAGCGATGCCAAGAAGATGAAAATGGGTCTTATTTTCACCGGTCTCGGTGGTCTCGCGACTATTGCTCTGGCTTTGGATCCGCCGGAATTTTTGTTGACCAGTGTTATCTGGGCTTTCGTGGTTGCCGCTTCAACCTTTACTCCGGTTCTGATTCTTGGTATCTGGTGGAAGGGCGCTAATAAGGTTGGTGCCAATCTTGGTATGATCGTTGGTGCGGTTCTTTCGATTACGCTGTGGTGGACCAAAGGTAAACTCTTTGGCATAGCCTTCATCAACATGGGCCCTCTGGGCTATTTGATGGGTGGTATCTTCAGTGCTTCCGCAGCTTGGTTTGTGACGGTTGTTGCCAGCCTGGTTACCGGCGGTGAGAAGGATGAAGCGATCCTCCGCGTCGTTGATAAGATTCACGGCTGGAACGACTACAGTACTGAGCGTTACTCCGGTAATACTTTTGCGATCTGTTGTGCTCTTATCGCTCTCGGTATGATGATCTGGTCAGCGATGCCGGTCTAGTTTTGTTTTTTGCAAGATGTATTAAAAAGACAGGGGGGATCTCAATCCCCCCTGTCTTTTCATTTGCGGCTGTGATATATTTGCAATCTATCGGGGATCAACCCTGATTTTCGTGCCTTAAAATTAAGTTTCAGGTTTTAATTTATGCTCTTTACCGATCTTTTTCTTCTCCGTGACACTCCTTATCGTTTTGCAGCTGAGAATTCGCGTTCGCCGATGTGGATGCCCTTTATGTTGATAAGTATGGGTTCCCTCTATGGAATTCTGCTTGCCTTTTTTCAAAAAACTGTTGGGGGTCAGATTCATGGTTATGCGTTAGAGCAGATCTCAAATACAATTCTTGTTGGTGGCAACATCGTCGCCGGTGTTTTAATCGCGCTCTTTTTTCATGGTGGGACGACATTACTGGTCTGGCTTATGGCTCGTGGGGTCGGGGGCCCGGGTAAGCTCGCTTTACTCTATAGAGCCTCCGCCTTTCTCCTGCCGCTGACATTTCCAGCCCTGCCCTATCTGGCTGCCAAGAGTGTTTTGCCGGAGGGAGATCTGAACCAGGTTTTGCCATATAGCTGGCTCTACGCTCCACTTGCAGTCTACTCTCTTATTTCGCTTACCGTCGGACTTTTTCAGATGTTTCGCGTGACTCAGCAAGTTACACCCCTGCGCTGTGCTATGGCAGTTTTTCTTCTGTTCTTCTTCTCAGTCGGAGTTCTAATGATTTAATGTTATTCCTTAAAAAAGCAAGGCAGCGTTCTTCCGACCAATACAGTCGCTTACGGTTAAAGGTGACAAAACCGACATGGCCGCCATGCTTCGGGGTTTCGAGAGTAATATAAGGGTTAGTGGCACATTCATTGAAAGGGTAGCACTCTTGAGCTAGAAAAGGGTCATCTAAAGCGTTGACCAGCAAGGTTGGCACGCGGATATTTTTAATGAATTGTTTAGAGCTGCATCGTCTCCAGTAATCTTCGGCATCAACAAAACCATGTGCCGGTGCTGTGTAGCGATTGTCAAAATCATAAAAATTTTTAATTTTAGCGTAGTCTTGATCATCAAAAAGATCGGGAAAGGCCGCCATCTTGGCCTTAATTTTTACGTGGAGAAGGCGAAGAAAGCGTTTCATATAGATCTGGTTGGCCGGTTTGCCAATTTGTTCACTCCCTGCTTTAAGATCGCAGGGTACTGAAAAAACAATACATCTCTTTATGCGCTGATCAATCGCACTCTCTTTGCGCCCCAAGTAGATCAGTGATATATTGCCACCCATACTGAAGCCTATAAGATTGATCTCTCGGTACTCGTAGCGCTGGAAGACAGATTCAATAACCGTTTCCAGGTCATTGTATGAACCACTATGGTAGAGTTTCGGCTGACGGTTGATGGTGCCGCCGCAACCGCGAAAATTCCAGGCCAGAGCGTCAAAACCGGCATCGGTAACAGCTTTCACTATGCCTTTAACATAAGCTCTTGAACTATTAC
>JAGGWR010000191.1 GCA_021163445.1 Candidatus Tharpella aukensis | reverse complement strand
CGAAGAAATCTTTTAGCCCGGGTCAATCGTCATTTGAGAAAAGAGAAAAAATTACGCTGGCATATCGATTATCTGCTTAATGCTCCGACCGTCGATATTATCAAGGTGCTTGTCTCAACGTGCCAAGAGTGTGAATTGGTTGCAGCTGGCTGCGGCAGGATTTTAGTCCCCGGCTTTGGCTCTTCTGATTGCCGCTCCGGCTGCGGCAGTCATTTGCGGATATTGAAATTTTAAAAACCCGATATAACCTAATCCGGTTTAACCGGAACCAAATAGGTTTAATTTGATCATGGTTTCTATAATGTTTTGACCATTTTGTGTTGTGAGCGAAGCGAGGAAGTACTTTTGGGTTGGTGTTTACGAAAATAAGCTATTGGTTTTTTAAGGGTGAAGTTGGTTCTTATCAGGGCTTGTGTATTGATGTTTTACGCGAAATTGCCCAACGTAAGAATTGGCAGCAGGAGTTTGTCCCCGGAAGTTGAGTTGTAACAATGAATTTGGCGAAAAAGTTAACATTAAGAGAGTGCGTGAATTACAAATAAAAATAGCCAATGAGATTCGCCAGCTGGATCAGGAACCTCCAGATTTTGATTCGGTGGAAGAAAACTGGACAGAACTATTATTGCAAGCAAATCTCTAACCGGATACCACTGTAAAAAAAATGGAACAATACTTTAAATTTGAAAAGACCGAAAAAAAATCGGGTATCGGGATTTTTTTTCTTGACAATTATGGTTGTGGTGTTTCTTAGAGAAGAACGAACGTTCGTAGTGGACTGTTTTCAGAGCTAGGTAATTGCTGATGTGCTATGAATATTTAAAAGCTTGCAGAGTTCAGAGTTTATTGCAATATGTTCTCGAAGATAATCGCCGAATAACGGAAGCAGAGATAGTTTAAAGCCGTGCTATAGGGAGGCTAATGATTGTTATGGGTAAGAATGCCGGAACTAGTAATGAAAAGTGTATGGATGATTGGAGGAAGAGGCGTAACACAATTATGCAGATGGGTGGCTCTGTTGCATTAGAAAAACGCCGTGAAAAGGGGCTTATGAATGCCCGTGAGAGAATCGATTATCTGTTTGATTCGGGTACGTTTACAGAAATGGGGACTTTTGTCACACATCGGGCCACTGAATTTGGCATGGATAAGAAGGATGTTCCTGCCGATGGAGTAGTAACCGGGTTTGGGAAGGTGAATGGAAAATATGTAGTTACGGCCAGCGAAGATTATACATGTATGGGTGGGAGTTTTGGCGAAGCCCATGGCCGAAAATTTGCGTATGCAATTGAGTTCGCTAAAGAGAAGGGATGGCCTTTTGTGAGTATGAATGACTCGGGCGGGCTTAGGATGCAAGAAGGGATGGATGCCTTGGAAGCATACGGGTGGCTGTTTAATGCGCAAAACCAGGCATCGGGCATCATCCCCCAGATATCGCTGCTTCTCGGCCCTTGTTTGGGAGGTCAAGCTTATCATCCGGTTATGCAGGATTTTGTTATACAAGTTAAAGATACAGGTTTTTTAGGTATTGCCGGTCCCGCATTTGTTGAAGCTCAGACCGCTCAGAAAATCAGTTTGGAGGATCTTTGCGGAATTCAGGCTCAGGCAGTAAAGGCAGGACAGACGCACGTTGTCGCTGAGAATGATAAAGATTGTTTGGATAAGTGCAAAGAACTCCTCTCTTTTTTCCCTTCCAATAATCTAGAAGCTCCGCCCATAATTGAGACAAAGGATGATCCAGAAAGGGGTCTGGATGATATTCTTGAAATTATACCGGATGAGCCTTTTCGAGTATTTGATATGTATAAAATACTCGAAAGGGTGGTTGATGATGGCTATTTTTTCGAGACTCTTGGTCGCTATGCAACAAATATGATTACCGGGTTTGCCCGTTTTAATGGTCGATCTGTCGGAATTGTTGCAAATCAACCAAGTCGAATGGCCGGAGCTATTGATATAAATGCGGCTGATAAAGCTGCAAGGTTTATCAGGTTTTGTGATTTGTTCAATATCCCATTGATTACATTTGTTGATTGTCCCGCATATATGATTGGTTCTCAGCCGGAGTGGAACGGTATCTTGAGGCATGGTGCAAAGCTGCTTTTCGCGTGGTCCAATGCAACGGTTCCCCTGATTTCCGTTATTGTCAGAAAATCTTATGCCGGTGCCCATTATGGCATGCTGGACAAATCTATTGGTGCGGATTTCGTCTATGCCTGGCCGACGGCAATTGTGACCGCCCTTGACGGCAAAACGGTGGCCAATGTCTTATTCGCGAAAGAGATTAAAGCTGCGGATGATCCTGAAAAAGTGAGAGCGGAAAGGGTTGAAGAGTATAATGAGATTTATTCAAATCCTTATCAGGCGGCAGCCCGAGGCTTTGTTGATGATGTTATTGACCCAGAGGAGACCAGGAAAATAATAAATAGATCTCTTGATGCCTTGGAAAATAAATGGAAAACCGCATATCAGTCACAACCTTGGAGAAAGTATGCAAATATCACATTGTGATTATGTCTTTCCAGCTATTTATTGTTTGTCGGAAAATCAAATAGTATGAGTGTCCAGTTTTAAGATTTCTCTTGACATATCTAAGTGAAAGTAATTAGTATTCCATCTTGGAACCTATTATCGTTTATTCAAGATGTAAATCCAGCATACCAATAGTACAATAAATGAGTATACCAAAAAGAAAAGCAGAGATAATTGATAAAGCAACAGAACT
>JAGGWR010000073.1 GCA_021163445.1 Candidatus Tharpella aukensis | reverse complement strand
GTTTTGTCACGTGATATTGCTGGTAAAATCGAGAAAGAGTTGACCTATCCCGGGCAGATTCGAGTCACTGTTATTCGTGAAACCAGAGCTTTTACGATGGCCAAATAGGCGATGGCGTCGTAAAAAGTTCCGATCTACTGCGCTGTTGTGTTTTTTCATGCACTCGACATACTGTATGTATGGTCTCGCACCTGAAAAACCACAACATCTTGTATATCGAAATTTTTACTTAGCCATCCCATGATTTTTACAAAGGCGTCAATAATTGATTAAGATACTTTTTATTGGTGATATAATCGGTCGGCCCGGACGGCGGGCGGTGGCTTCATTATTGCCCGGTCTTAAAAGCGAACATGCATTCGACCTGGTGATAGCTAACGGTGAGAACGCCGCCGGCGGTTTTGGTCTGACGCCCAAGGTTGCGGATGAACTTTTCGGGTTGGGTATTGATGTTATTACCAGTGGCAACCATATCTGGGATCAAAAAGAGATAGAAGGCTATCTGCGGCAGAATTATCGTCTCTTGCGCCCGTCAAATTATCCGGTTGACGATCTGGGCGAAGGCGCAATTGTGGTTAAACTTGAGCGGCGGCCGCAGATTAAGGTCGGGATTATAAACCTGGCCGGTCGGGTTTTTTTGGGGCCGGCGGACTGCCCTTTTCGGGAAGGTCGTGATCAAGTGGCTCGATTACGATCCGAAACTCCGATTATTGTAGTTGATTTTCATGCTGAAGCAAGTTCTGAAAAAAATGCTCTGGGTATCTTTCTTGACGGACAAGTATCTTTATTCGTGGGTACGCACACCCATGTGCAAACCGCTGATGAGAGAATTTTGCCGAGGGGTACAGCTTATATTACCGATGTCGGAATGGTTGGCGGTCGTAACTCGGTGATCGGTATGAAACCTGATCGTGTGATCGAGAAATTTCTTAATGGCAAACCTCAACGTTACGAAGTCGAGAAGAAAGATATTTGGTTGTCGGCGGTGATCGTCGAGATTGACGAAGATAGCGGTCAGGCGAGATCATTACAGCGTTTGCAAATACAGGCTTAATCATGTATAAAAAAAGGACGGTTTAGAGACCGTCCTTTTTTATGCTTGCAATATTGGTGGTGAGGTTGTCCTATGCGGGTAGGTGATTTACAGCAGATCATGTTGCAGACTGATACTGTAGGTAAAGTTCAGCAACAGGGAGCGCATGGGGCTGATGCTGAGCAAAGTAAACTCGCTTCTCAGCAACTGGCTAAAGATAAGGCGATGGAGAGCCAGGTTCAGTCCATGGAGGAGACCGATACGGTTTTGATCAAAGATCGTGAGTCGCAGAAAAAGCAACAGGAACAAACCGAGAAAGATGAAACCGGCAGCGAGGCCAAAACCGGCGATGAAGAAGAGCTGGGGAAGTCTGATTCGATGATTCCTGTTCGATCTGGAAAACACATAGATATCAGGGCCTGATCTCAAAGTTCCTCTAGTTGGAGTTCTACTTTTTTGAGCGCTTCTATTTTCTTGGCAGTTGTCAGACGGTTGTCGCCGGTAAGTTGTTCGGAATGTTCCAAAGTCATTTCCGTGCTGGTTAAGAGGTCAATAAAGAAGGTGCTGACCAGCTCGCGGCACTCTTCGATGTGGTGTCGCAAGTAGGCGTATTTGAGTTGTTCACGATAGTTTGTCAGCCAGCGAGGCAGCTCTTTCAGGGTTGCCTTTTTCAGTTGTTGGCCATACTCTTCACCCAATGGCCGGCGGCGCCTGAAGCGGATAATTTTTTTACTTAAGAGTAGGGCTAGAGCTTGAATCTTGTCGACAAAGGCAAAACGTTCTTCAGCTTCACTGCTTAAAGTAAATTCCGGAATTTCTCCGCCGATTTTAATTGGTAGAGCCAGATCTTCCTGGTCGACACTCTTTTTTCCGGTAAAGTTTTCACAGAGAATAAATAGCGGAGCACAACCATTTAAGAGCTGCTCGTTGATTTCTGCGTGTAAACATCGCATAAAACTTAACGTTTCAACAACGACTCTCTCTCTAAGTTGAGGCGGGATTGTGAGTTGGAAATGGTTGTCAATGATCCTAACCGGAGTCAATGGGTTGCGGCTTTTTTCCGGCAGGAGCTCCAGAGGAGGTTGATAGCTCTCAATTATTCGACTTAAATAGTTGCTCAGGCTGTCTGTTTCCTTATTATTAATCCAATTTCTGGTTTTGGCATAGCTGTTCTTTTCGATGTCGCTGCAGATTCCGTTAATGATGCGCTTGGTCTCTTTGAGGACGGCATCTACTTTATGACGGTTGGCATGGTGTTGGTTTAAATCCAGGTTTAAAGCATCATCTTCTCCTGAGAGTCGGGCGAGTTGATTTTGTACCAGGCGCTGAGTGCTGTCGACAATCTGCTGCACTCGTTTCTCACTGTGTTGGAGCAGCGTTGAAGTTGCCTGGTTGTTTCCCAAATCAAACAGGCGAGCCAGGAAATCTTTCTCACCTTGTGTGGAAACAGCGAGTTTTTCGCCCTCTTCCTGCCATCTTGTAAAACGCTGCTGCGAGGTTGGGTTTAATTTAGCGAAGATCTCCGGTCGAGACCAGAAAAGGGCAAGGGCTGAAAAAGCATACAGCGGTTGGCTGAAACCCAGTTCATTAAGTTCATCCGAGCAGCGTTTGACCATGCTTTCAAGCTCATTTTTGTCTTGATGTTCATCTAAATCAAGATTGATGACAAAAAGCAGACGCTCCTCCAGTCCCAGCTCCCGTAGATGTTCAAGCAGTTGGTAGTCCGCCTGGCGCAGGCCGATACGGCTGCTGATAACATAGATAAGGGCCGGGCTTTCACTGAGCTGCTGGACGATGATGCTCTGATGGCTGGGGTTGGGGGTGTCAAGGCCGGGCAGGTCTCGTAAAGCCAGGTATGGAGGCAGTAGTTTAAGGGGAGCCTTGATGCTGATGCCGAGCAGGTAAGGAGATAGAGTTTCATCCCGAATGAAGAGCCGGTAGCGTTGATCGTCGGGATTGTTGATTGTGAAATCTATTTGCTGGTTGTGATAGTGGTCGGCAACTTTTTCAGCACCATTGACAAGATTGCGTAAGAGGCGATAGGACTCGTTAAAAATGCCGTGGCGGGTGAGCTTGCCGTGGTGTTGATAATTGTTGAGAAGGCCATCAATTTGCGAACGGTCGGCCAAATTGAAAAGAGAGAGCTGGGGCTTATCTAATTCGTCGCTGAAGATCAGATTGACAGCTTGGTTAAACATCTCGTTAATGATCGTTTCGGGTTGTAATTGAATATAGGCGGAAAAACTTTTACCTGCATTTACGGTGGTCGGAAAACTGGTGGTGATGCCGGCTCCGGTCGGCAGGAGATCTGCCCCGGCCAGGGTGTTAATGAGTGTGCTTTTGCCGGATTTTACCGGGCCTATGCAGGTTACTGGAAGGCTGAAACTTGAGCGTAACTCGTTAAGATTGGTAAGGGTCTGGCGCCAGCGCTGAAGATGGCTGTGGCTTTGCGGCCAATCAGTCTCAAGTCCAGAGAGAATGCTGTCAAGGCTTTTTATCTTGATACTGAAGGATTGTGCGGGTTCGTTGTCGATCTCAGTCATGGTCTTTGATGCCAATTAAATTAGGTTCTTGATCAAGGTTGATGGCGTCGTAAAAAGTCCCGATATCCTGCGATGTTATGGTTCTCCAGACACTCGACATACTGCATGTATAGTCTCACGCCTGGAGAACCATAACATCTTGTCTATCGAAATTTTTACTTAGCCATCCCGTTACTTTTTACGAGTTCATTGAGAGGTTTATTTAAACTATAAAATATTATGGCATAATGACGGGGTTGATGCAAGATGTAAAATGTTTTGCAACGGAAATGTTATAAACTATTTTCTGCTTGACAAAGAGGTTGCTTGTAATGTACAAAACGCCGCTTGACTAAGTTGTTGCGGGCCCATAGCTCAGCTGGAAGAGCCACCGGCTCATAACCGGTAGGTCCCTGGTTCGAACCCAGGTGGGCCCATCATTCTCCATGTAGAATATTTGGGAAGAGATGCCGATTGTCGGAAATTTATCAAGCTATACATATGCCGATTGTGACTTTGCCGCAGAGCTTAAGTCGCTGGAGAACGGAACAAAAAAAGTGCACCCCAAGAGGGTGCACTTTTTTTGTGGTTGAGGTTTTTCTTTGATGAATCTTGATTCAGACGGGCACAGCCAAATTAATCACGGCTCTTTAATCGATTTTCTTCAGACCAGGATCCCGTTCGATTTGAGTGAATCATGGGATAATTGTGGTCTGCAGGCCGGTAGCCGGCGATGGCCGTTGCAAGGGGTACTTTGTTGTCTTGACTTTTCTTGTGGCGTGATTGCCGAGGCGCAAGATGTCGGTGCCAACTTCATCTTCAGTCATCATCCGCTCTTTTTTAAACCTTTACAGAGACTTGATCTGGATGTTTTTCCCGGAAACCTGCTGCATCAAGCTTTGAGAGCCGGTATTACTCTTTATAGTGCTCACACTAATCTGGATAGTGTTGCGGGAGGGGTTAATGATCATCTGGCCCAGTTGCTGGGGGTGACCGGTTGTTTACCTCTAACTCCCCATTTTCGAAAACTCTATAAACTGGTGACTTTTGTGCCGTCGGCTGAGGTTGATCGGGTCGGGGATGCTCTCTTTGCCGCCGGGGCCGGACGCTTGGGTGAAGGTCGTTACAGCGAGTGTTCTTTTCGTTCTGCAGGAGTCGGGAGTTTTCATCCGGCTCCCGGAGCCGCCCCCAAAGTTGGTGAGATCGGGAGAAAGAATCTGGTTGATGAAATTCGTTTTGAAACCGTTCTCGATCAGGACTGTTTGGCGAGTGTATTAGAAGGGCTGCAACAGGCGCATCCTTATGAAGTTCCGGCCTATGATCTTTACCCCATGCAGTTTTCTGATAAAGAGTGTGGTTCAGGGCGAATTGGTGAGCTGGAAAATGATATGAGCCTGAAGGAGTTTGCCGATCTCGTTAAACTGCGGCTTGGCACTGCTTCTCTGCGCTTGATTGGTGGTGAACCTGAGCGCAGGGTGAAGAAGATAGCTCTTTGCGGGGGCAGCGGTTTCTCATTTTATAAAGAGGCGCAAGCGGCCGGAGCCGATCTCTTTATTACGGGCGACATAAAATATCACGAGGCCCGTGAGGTTATTGATCAGGATGGAATTCCGATTCTCGATGCCGGTCATTTTGCCACGGAAAGACCGGTTCTGGAGGGTTGTGCCGCCTGGTGCCGTGAATTTTTATCTGCATGTAAAACCTCTATACCGGTTACAATTTCTCACTCTGAGCGTGAACCCTGGGTAGTTTTATAAAATTTTTACTTAGCCATCCCGTTACTTTTTACGAATACATCAATTATAAGTTAAAGAATTAGATTTAACAGGAGGAAGGATGTTGGAAAAACAGATGCAGTTGCTTTGGGAGCTACAAGAAATTGATAGCGGGCTCGACCTGATTCGTGACACTCAGGATGGTTTTGCTCCTAAACTCGATAATATAAAGGAGGATATCGGTCTACTGGGAGGTGCCGGACAGGAGTATCAGCAAGAACTGGCAGCTAAGGAAGTAGAGCGTCGAGATCTTCGTGATGTGGTTGAGCGACTTAAAGGGCTGATTTCACAGTCAAAGGAAAAGATTGCTCAAGTTTCTAATAATAAAGAGTATTTTGCTGTTTTAAAAGAACTTGAACATAATCAGAAACTGGTTGAAAAGCAAGAACATGAGCTCCTCGGATTGATTGAAGAGATCGATTCTATTAAAGAGCAGATTGCCGATAATGAGAAAGAGCTAGCGGCAAAACATGATGATATGGCTCAGGAAGAGAAGCATATAGCGGAAAAAGTGGCGGCTCTTGAAAGGAAGATCAAATCTGGAGGTAAAGGTCGGCTAGCTAAAGCCAAAGAGATCGACGATCTCTTTTTGCGCCGTTATCTGCGTATTCGCAAGAATTTTAAGAATGCTGTGGTACTAGCTGAAAATGGGACTTGTCGAGGTTGTAATGTTAAACTTCCTGCACAGGTCTATATCGACCTGCTGAAAGCTCAAGAGTTGATGAACTGCCCTAACTGTCAACGTATCATGGTTCATCGCGAAGAGGCTGAAGTCAAGAAAAAGTGATCGCAGTTATTTGCTCTAAAGAGCACTCGACTTTACGCGTTAGTAGACTAAAATGCAGGCCTGAGCAGGTTGGATGATCGCTGGTGTCTCTTCCTTTAAGTAGAGGAGTGATACGGGAGGAAAGTCCGAACACCACAGAGCAGGATGCTTCTTAACGGGAAGTCCTGGTGACAGGCAGGCAAGTGCCACAGAAAATAGACCGCCTTTAGGTTTTTAACTTAAGGGTAAGGGTGAAACGGTGAGGTAAGAGCTCACCAGTATCGATGGTGACATCGGTAGCTTGGTAAACCCCATCCGGTGCAAGGCCAAATAGGTTTCGTTTTCTCATGAGATTGAGGCGGCTCGTCTCAAGTAACCTGCTGGTAACAGCGGGTTCGGCGGAGCGGGTAGGCTGCTTGAGGTTGCGGGCAACCGTAATCCTAGATGAATGGTCATCTCTTCCATGCAGGCGACTGACTGGAAGTACAGAATTCGGCTTACAGACCTGCTCGGGTCTGCTTTTTAGTCTACATAACCTCTGGATTAATATGGATATTGCAACTTTTGTCGGAATACTGGCTGGTTTTTCTCTGATTTTCAGTGCTATCTTTCAAGGTGGCTCACTCCTGCTTTTTGTCAATCTACCGGGTTTAATGGTGGTTGTCGGCGGTACTCTCTCCGCCACCCTTTTTAATTTTCCCTTTAGCGATATTGTTACTGCTTTTAGAGCGATGTTGATCGTTTTCCTTGATAAAGAGGAGAAGCCTGAGGACGTTGTTAAGCTCATGATTCGCTTGGCTGAGGTGTGTCGTAAAAAGGGGATTATGGCGCTTCAGGATGTACGCAGCAATAATCAGGTTTTGCGAAAAGCCTGTCAGATGATCGCTGATGGGGCTGAACCTGAAATGATTGCTAATACTTTAGGTATCGAAATTGATGCCTTAAGGGCTCGACACTATATTCCTCAGGAAATTTTTCGAAAAATGGGTAATATCTCACCCGCTTTCGGCATGCTTGGTACTTTGATCGGTTTGGTACAGATGCTTAGTAATCTGGAAAACCCTGAGACTATTGGACCCTCAATGGCGGTGGCCCTTTTAACAACTTTTTACGGATCATTGATGGCGACCATGTTTTTTCTGCCGCTTTCCGGTAAACTTAAAGCACGAACCACCCGTGAAGTGTTGATCCTGGAGATTATTTTTGAGGGAGCCCGTTCGATTCTGGCATCTAACAACCCTCTGATGGTTTATGAAAAACTATCCTCTTTTCTGCCGCCGGGAACCCGGCAACAGGTTGAAGAGGAGATTTTTAAACGTAGTCCTGCTGCAACAAAGGCAGAGTAGGCGGTCATGGAAAAACCGGGGCGTGGACGTTATTCAGAACCTGAAAGTGAGGGTGAGAGCGAATGGTTGGCGACTTTTGCTGATTTAAGTACGCTGTTGCTCTGTTTTTTTGTTTTGCTCTTTTCAATCAGTAGTGTCGACAATAAAAAGTTTCGTTCGATCATGAATGAGGTTCGCGTTAGCTTTGGTAATGCCGTGCCGATGACGGCCCTTGAACATGAAGAGGTAAAGGATGGGGGAGATGCGGTTATTAACCTTAACCTGCTTCCCAAACAGAAGACGGTAGCGTCTGAGCTCGAGGAGATCGTCAATGATGAAAAACTGAGCAGTTCAACTGTTGTCGATATGGGTGAAGACGGGGCTCTGCTCAGGATTGGTGGAAAGGTTATGTTTGATAGTGGTTCTGCTGAAATTAATCCCCGTATCCTTTCCGCTCTTGATAAGATAATTATTATGGCTATAAAATATCCTCAGTATCATATTGATATCAAGGGGCATACTGATAATCTCCCGATAAGTGTCGGGAAATTTTTATCAAATTGGGAACTTTCGGCTTTAAGGGCAACGACAGTGCTGCGTTACCTGCTTGAGAATGGGCTTGAGGCTGAACGGTTAACGGCTACCGGCTATGCTGATACCCAGCCTTTAGTTCCCAACTTGACTTCTGAAAATCGAGCTCGCAATCGGCGGGTTGAATTTCTTTTCAAAAAGATAGCAGGGAAAAGTGATGATCAAGGTTGACCTGAATGACCTTTTGGGTGGTGATCGACGACAATATTACAGGATTGCGCCTTCAGTCGAAGAGCCGATTGTTCTCAAAATTGACGGTCAGGCTTATCCTTTGCTTGAAGTTAGTGGAGGGGGTTGTCGTTTACCGATTTCCGCCCACAGTCGGTTTTCCGATGCTGATGTTCTGGAGTTGTCTCTGCCCGGCCGGAGTGCTGCGATTATGGTGCGATTGCGATCCATGAGTCTGGGTGAGAAAGCTTTTGGGGCGGAGTTTATTGATCTTGAGGATACTCTGCGTGAAGAGATCTGTTCTTATGTGCGAGCTCGTGAGATCGAGATCGCCCGTCGTTTCCGGGTTCATGGTGGTAGTTGTTAGGCTTAACTATCTGCTTCGATTACCTCTGCTTCAATTCCATTGTTATTCTTGATTGCCTCTTTTGCCAGTTTCATCCCGAAAGTAAACGCTTCCGTATTGATTTTTTCAGTGCCGACCGGTACGCGGGCAGTGATCGCCGCCTGTAAAGCCTGAGCCGAGACTACCTTGGTCGCCTCACAGATAACTCCCAATGCAACAATATTGCTGAAAAGTTCCTTGCCGAATTTCTCCCGGGTACGTGAGGAGATGGGAATGGCCAGGGCGCTGCTTGTCGGAATCTGGTTTACATAGGTTGTATCAACGATAAAGATGCCCCCGGTTTTCAGGTCAAAGGAGTATTGATCGCTGGCTTTCTGACTCATCGCCAGAAGAATATCGACCCAGGTTGCTTTGGGGAAATAAATCGGCCCATCGGCAATGATGATTTCGGCCCGGCTGGCCCCGCCCCGCGCTTCAGGTCCGTATGATTGGCTTTGAACGACATTTTTATTGTCTAAAATTGCGGCTTCGGCTAGAATGATACCGGCGGTGATCAGGCCCTGACCACCACTGCCCGCCAGTCTTATTTCAGTTTTAGTCTGAGTCTTTTTCACTTAGGTTTCCCCGCCTGGCTTTGTGCCTGCTCAATAATAGAGTCATACTGTTCGCAAAATTCCGGTAAATCCTTTTCGATGAGAACCCCGGTTATAATCCGTCCTTCGAGTTCTTTCGGACTCATTTTCTCGGCCCGACTTTTATCAATAGCAATCTCTTTTTGCCATTTCAACATCTCCACGGCACTGCCTTTGTGATTAATCCGTCCGTATGTGGTGGGGCAGTGAGTGATGACCTCGACTACCGAAAAACCCTTGTGCAGGATCGCTTTTTTGATGATATTCTGCATTTGCAGGGTGTGGTAGCTGGTTGTGCGGCCGACAAATGTGGCTCCGGCAGCTTCAACCAGAGCCGATATATTGAATGGCCTTTCGATGTTGCCGAGTTTACAGGTGGAGGCTTTGTCACCATGCGGCGTGGTTGGACTGTATTGGCCCCCGGTCATACCATAGATATAGTTGTTAAAGATAATTGTCGTGATGTCGATGTTGCGGCGACAGGCATGGATTAAATGGTTGCCGCCGATTGCTGTGGCGTCACCGTCACCGGTGGCAACTATTACGTTGAGCTCCGGGCGAGCCAGCTTGAGGCCGGTGGCAAAGGGCAAAGCTCGACCATGAGTCGTGTGCAAGGTGTTGAAATCGACATAGACCGGTGCCCGGCCGGTACAACCGATACCTGAAACAAAAGCGATATCATTTTTGTCGATTGCCAGGGCATCTATTGACCGCAGCATATTCCCTAAGATAATACCTATGCCGCAACCCGGACACCAGATATGGGGAAACTTCTTGTTGTGGCGAAAATATTTATTGACCAGTTGACTGTTGCTGATCATCGTACCATTCCTTTAACTGTTTTAACAATTTCTTGCGGGGCTATGATTGTACCATTGACCCGGTTAAGTTTTTCAATTATCGCCTTACCCGAGGTGACCCGTAGTACTTCGCGATAAATCTGACCCATATTGAGCTCCGGCACTAGAATAGTCTTGAGTTGCGGTAAGAAACGTTCCAGCGCAAAACGGGGAAAAGGCCAGAGCGTGCCGAGTTTGATCAAGCCGACTTTAATGCCGGATTCGCGTAATTGTTCTATTGCGGAACGGGCTGAGAGAACCATGCTGCCGTAGGCAACGATGGCGTGTTCGGCATCCTCCATATATTCGTAGTCAACCAAACAAATTTCACTAAAACCGCGCTCAATTTTGGCGAAGAGGCCCCTGATGTTGTCGCGAGCTTCATTGGGGTTGGATGTAGGAAAGCCTTTTGCGTCATGAATCAGGCCGGTTATGTGGTAACGGTAACCATCTCCGAAACTGGCCATTGGTGCGACTCCGGTGGCTGAACGTTCATAAGGTAGATACCATTCATGGGGCATGTTGGGGTGAACCCGGTTTATTTGTTCAACCATTGATCGGGGTGGCAGGTTCACCCGAGCCCGCATATGGCCGATAACCTCATCCATTAAGAGGATAACCGGATTGCGGTATTTCTCGGCAAAATTGACTGCTTTAATTGTATAGTGAAAAGCTTCTTCGACACTGGATGGGGTTAAAGCGATAATCGGATGGTCGCCGTGGGTGCCCCAGCGCGCTTGCATGACATCGCCCTGAGAAGGGCTGGTTGCCAGACCTGTGGAGGGGCCGGTTCGCATAACATTAACAATAACCAGAGGGATTTCGGCCAGGCAGGCAAAGCCTAAGTTTTCCTGCATCAGAGAAAAGCCCGGTCCCGAGGTTGCAGTTAAGCTTTTACAACCTCCGATGGAGGCGCCGATGATCGCTGCTATACTGCCGATCTCATCTTCCATCTGAATAAATTTGCCCCCAGTTGCGGGTAGGCGATCAGCCAGAACTTCGGCTATTTCCGTGGATGGAGTAATCGGGTAGCCGGCAAAAAAACTGACTCCGGCGGCTAAAGCGCCTTCGGCGACGGCCTCGTTGCCCTGCATCAATTGGTAGGAGGTTTTTTTATTCACTGTTTTTCCTCCCCGGTTTCCGCCGGCTTGGCTTCCTCGACATTTATGGCAAAGTCAGGACAGCGTAGTTCGCACATATGGCAGGCGATGCATTTTTCCGGGTGTTTGGCAAAAACCCGGCCGTTTTCATCCATGCTTAATACCTCTTTAGGGCAGAAGGCAACACAGATGCCGCAACTTTTGCACCAGTCAGAAAAAATCGTAATTTGGGGGTGCTGTTCAGGGATCTTTTCTTGGGGTTTCTCTTTTTTTACAACCATGGTTTTTTAGTTCTTATAGTTTAATCTGTTAATAATTACAAATGATGGCGTCGTAAAAAGTTCCGATATCCTGCGTTGTTGTGGTTCTCCAGACACTCGACATACTACATGTATGGTCTCGCGCCTGGAGAACCACAACATCTTGTCTATCGAAATTTTAACTTAGC
>JAGGWR010000049.1 GCA_021163445.1 Candidatus Tharpella aukensis | reverse complement strand
CTGACCATTCGCCTGATGATTCCATTTTTTATCAGGGCAACAACCCTGAGTAAGTCCGACTGGGACGACCTGTTGGTCAGTAACCGCTTTTTTGATCCCCTCTCAATCGTGATTCCGGTAATAGTGGTTTATGCAACCGTCGGCACCCTGCTGGCAGGGCATCCATTTTTTGCCGAGATGACCAGACGTCTATGCATGACTATTCTGGTTTTCCTTGCTGTACGAATGATCAATTCGGTTCTATACACCGTCGAAGATATCTATAAACGTAGTGAAGTATCGAAAAGAAAGCCGATAGGCGGGTACCTATCAGTGGTCAGGATTGTCATGTTCATTCTGGCCGGAATTTTTATAGTTTCAACTCTGGCTGACAAATCTCCATGGGGAATTGTCAGCATCTTCGGCGGATTGACGGCAGTCCTTTTGCTGATCTTCAAAGACACCATCTTAGGCTTCGTCGCCAGCCTCCAATTGGTCAGCAACGACATGATACGGGTGGGAGACTGGATTGAAATGCCCAAGTTTGAGGCTGACGGTGATGTTATTGATGTCTCAATCCATACAGTCAAGGTGCAAAATTGGGATATGACCATCACCACTATCCCGACCTACGCGCTGGTTTCAAATGCCTTTAAAAACTGGCGGGGGATGTCGCAGTCTGACGGGCGCCGAATCAAGCGATCTCTCTGCCTTGATATGAACTCGGTCAGTTTTTGTACTCCGGAAATGATTGAAAAGCTACATAATTTTGACATACTCAAAGGGTATCTTCAAAAAAAACAAGAAGAGATTGACCTCTACAACAGAGAGCAAAAGCTTGATAATAACTCTGTTCCGAACGGTCGTCAGCAAACAAATATCGGCATTTTCCGGGCCTATATCAAGAATTACCTGATCAACCATTCCAAAATAAATAAAAATATGACCTTACTGGTCAGACATCTACCACCAACCTCCAAGGGACTCCCCTTGGAAATTTATGCTTTCAGCAGTGATCAGGCTTGGAGCAATTATGAAGATATCCAGGCCGATATTTTCGATCATATTATTGCGGTGCTGCCGAAATTTGGTTTGCGAGTTTTCCAGGAACCTTCAGGCCTCGATGTTCAATCGCTGAAAATAAGATGAGTAAAATTTTAAAAAGTTAAAAATGATGGTCTTTTAACAAATTACATTCTATCCGAGTTAACACAGCTATTTCGGGGAGAATAACAACGCCATGAAATGTAAAAACAACCTAATATTTGTGCGCTGGTCAAAATTAACTATTTTGCTTGTTGTATTTATAGTGACATGCGGTAGCAGTGGGTCAGTAGTTCAATACGACAAAGACGATCCCTCTTTCAACCATGACAACTTTGCCGAGAAGGCTCCCTTAACACGGGTTATTGATGGTGACATCGGCAAATATGGTGAGAATATAATAACATCAAAAAGAAATTTTTCCGGCAGCGCTGATATGACAATTCAATATTACAGATATGATCCTTTTTCGGGTAAAGATGTTTTTGTTGAAGAGAAACAATATCGCTACAGCGTTTACATTCTTACGAGAGCCCCTTTAAAAATTGGATCTATTAGTGAGTCTAACCCGTTTAATATTTCAATTTATCCCAATCGAGATTCTTCTACTGTAAAAGAAGGCTACATAGACATTAAGTCAGCAACAATTTGTACAGTTAATAACTTTAGAGATTTACTGTTACAATACTGGAACTTAACTTTAATTGGAGAAAAACTAAGTGGTACTCTTGCGGATACACATATTGCAGAGGCTAGTGCGGCAAATTTGTTATGGGTTTGGGAGGATATTGCCGGTCTTAAAATAATTAAGCCTTTTCCAATTGCGACAAATACAACTATTCAGGGAATTATAAGTGATACTGGGATCAAGTTGATGATACAAGGGGAAACAACTGATTCTTACAGAAAATTTGTGGTGAAAATTGTTGGTCAGCGAAACAGACTAAACAACAAATAATATACTTTCTAACTGGAGAACTTATGACGAACAACGATATCTTACGCCGTATCCGCTATACCTTCAACTTTAGCGATACAAAAATGATGGCGATATTTGATTTGGCTGGTCATCAGATAACGCGGAGCCAGATCAGTGATTGGTTGAAAAGAGATGATGATCCTGCGTATCAGGAGTGCAGCGACTCTGAGCTGGCAATTTTCCTGAATGGTTTGATTAATGATAAACGGGGCAAAAAAGAGGGGCCGCAACCTGAACCAGAGGAGCATTTAACTAACAATATCATTTTCATGAAATTGAAAATTGCGTTAAACCTGAAAGCCGAAGATGTATTGGAGATTATGAATCTGACTGACATACGGATGAGTAAACACGAATTAAGTGCATTTTTCCGTAAAGCGGGACATAAAAACTACCGTAACTGCGAAGATCAGATTTTACGTAACTTTCTAAAAGGTATGCAGCTTAAATATGGCCCTAACGCGAGCGCTGCCAGCAAATAAGTGGCCTTAAAGGAATATTTGTTATGAAACGAACAATTAAACTGAGCTTGTCACTGCTGCTGTTTTTCCTGTTGTTTGCCTGCACTCCAGAAGCTGAAAAGCCGCATGATCTTGGTTCACTGTTCCCGAAAAGTATCGGCGAATGGCAACAGACTCAGCTTATCACCGGCACCAAAGCCCTGGAAAAAATCAACCACCTGCACGGCAAAAATATTACCGTGGAAGCTGGGGCCATCGGCAACTACCAGGCGGCGGGAAAAGGCCCGGCCGAAGTCTGGATATCGCGCAGCAAAACCCCTGCCTTGACTCTGGAGCAAGCTGAAGTCATGGCCGACAAAATGGTGAACAACCCCCGTTCACCATTCCATGACCCGGAAACCTTGAGCATCAACAAAATTAAAGTTTATAAATTTATGGGAATGGGACAAGTACACTATATTTTCTGCCGCGAACGGCTGGCATACTGGATATCCTCCCCACCGGCGGACGGGGAAAAACTGCTGCTAAATTTTTTATAGAGTCAAGAAATTATTCTAATTTTTGACTATCTGCCCCAAAATTTCATACATCCTGAGGAGAGAGATCAGCCAGGAAAGGGTTGACTCCGCTCCCTGGTTGGCGTTAATGCCGGTAGGCTGCATACCGTCGCAACACCCTCCGGTCTTAAAATCATAAATCTGTTCGTTCAAATCATTACTGCCCAGAAACCAGCCGAGACAACGATGTCCCTGGTCAATCCACTTCATCTCTCCGGTAGAACGAAAGGCTTCGGCACAGGCGTCAATCAGGCACATGACCTCAATCGGCTGTTGATCAAAATTTGAGCTGAGACCATTCTTGTTGTGCCAGTTTAAATTGCCGACAACTGAAAGATGGCCTTCCGGTGCCTGCTGTTTTTCCAGTAACCAGGCGAGAGAATCGATGCCCATTTTAAACATTTCGGGATTGGGAATCCACTGGCCGGCCAGGATCAAGGCATGGGGCAATTTGGCGTTGGCATAGGTAAGCTTATCTTCACACCACAACCAGTCCGGACTGGAACCTTTTTGAAAGAGAGCAAAGAGTTTTTTAGCCAGCTGAGCCCGTAATCGACGGGCCATGGCATCCCCGCCAAAAACCTCCATATAGGCGTGCAGAGCGATGATGACAAAGGCCCATGATCTGGGAGACTTGAAACTTTTCACAACTGGAAGGCCGTCGAGAAAGAGCCGAACGGCCATGTTCCGGATCGAATCATAGGGCGCGTGTTGGATGGCAACCCCCAATCCCCAAAGGGAGCGCCCATGGGAATCTTCACTACCACTCTCTTCGAGCCAGCGTCGGTCATAGGACATGAAATTTCTGAACCGACCCTTCTCCGGGTTGAAAGAGTAGTGCAAAAAAGAGAGATAGGTCTGAATTTTGGGGATGACATCGTTGTCTTGGCGAAGAGCATAATACATAGCGGAAACAATGAGCGCCCGGGCATTATCATCCACACAGTAACCGTGCGTGCGATCCGGGATAGAATATTTGGCGTGCTGGAGGATGCCGGTACTATCGGTCATAATGAGCATATGCTGGAGGTTGATCTCCGGCATGACCCCCAGAATCCGAGTATCAGGCTCTAAAATTCCGGCATCCGGTATTTTGGCATATTGCAGTATCGGCTGGTCGATTGTACGTTCCAATATCCCAGCGAGCAGATTGAGATATTTTGCCCCCACTGCTTTCCAGACCGCTGAACGACCTAACTGATAACCTTTTTTCCTGATCTCCTCACGTTCTTTATCGTGAGCCAGAAGATGATTGATTTTTTCGGCCAAAACCACCGGGTCGTTGAAAGGAACCAGACATCCTCGGCCCTCCGCCAACAACTCCTGGGCGTGCCAGTAGGGGGTTGAGACCACGGCTGTACCCACACCCACAGCATAAGCCAAGGTTCCGGAGACAATCTGCTCTTCCTTGAGATATGGCGAGACATAGAGATCGGCGGTGGTTAGATATTGAGTCAAAGTCTCAAGCTCGACAAAACGATTGTGAAACAGCACATGATCGTCTATGCCGAGACGGCGAACCAGTTGATAGAGGCTCTGCCGGTAAGAATCCCCAGTATCTTTTATAACGTGGGGATGCGTCTTGCCAAGGATAATATAGGAAACATCAGGGTGTTGTTCGATAATCGCGGGCATCGCCTTGAGCATAACCTCAATCCCTTTGCCGGGGCTCAGCAGGCCGAAGGTCAGTATTATCTTCCGATTTTTCAGCCCGAGCTGGGTTCGGAATGGCCCGGAAGTGGATTTGGTAAAAGGCACATCCGGGATGCCGTGGGGAATAAAGGTTATTTTCGACTCTTCAATACCATAGGAATCGACGAGCAGGGTTCGGGCTTTATGGGCCATGACCACCAAGGTGTCAGTATATTGCGCTAACTTTTGCGTAACGGCGCGCTGCCCGTCCGTCGGGTTCTTGAGAACCGTATGCAGGATGGCGATCACCGGCATGTGCAAATTTTTTATCAGTTGGAAGATGTGAGACCCGTCCTCTCCCCCAAATATGCCAAATTCGTGTTGGAGAATCGCGACATCAAATTTATGGACATTTAAAAATTCAGCAGCATGGAGATAATCAGACTGGACGTTGGCCCTTACCTGGAAGCCGACCCGGTCTGCATAAGGGTAGCCTTTATCAACGTCATCCATGGCCACGACTGTCAACCGTTCGCCACTCTTTTTCAGACCCAGGGCAAGAGCGTTACACAAATCGGTCGTGAAGGTGGCAATGCCGCACTGCCGGGGCAGGTAATTACCGATAACCGCTATCTTCATCTCTTTCATATTTACTTCCTTGGTAACTATTTAGAGGTTAGAAATTGGGGGTAGATTCCAACAGCCGGGCCAGCAAATCCGGCACCGAAACAACCGCAATTCCAGATGACGTATCAGACATGGCGTACGGTATGATCAATTCATTATTGTGAATTATGGCGCCGCAGGTGTACAAAACATTCGGCACGTAACCTTCACGTTCTTCTTCCGTGGGGCTGAGCAGCGGCTCGGTAAGATGGCCGATAATCCTGGTGGGGTTTTGCAAGTCCAGGAGATAAGCGCCAATACAATATTTTCTCATTGCCCCAACCCCGTGGGACAGCAAGATCCAGCCGGCCTCGGTTTCAAGGGGAGAACCACAGTTGCCAATCTGGATGAACTCCCATGGATACTTCGGCTCCTGCAGAATCTCGGCTTCGTGCCAGAAATGGATATTGTCCGAAGACATAATAAATATGTTTTCACCATCCTGACGGGAAATCATCATATATTTGCCGTTGATTTTTCTGGGGAAAAGGGCCATCCCTTTATTTTGCACAGCTTTGCCATTAAGGGTGCGGATTGTGAAGCTGACAAAGTCCTTGGTTTCCAACAGCATCGGCAGGACATTAAAACCATTGTACGCTGTGTAGGTCGCGTAATAAGTGACCTCCCCATTGGTATCACAAAAGCGTACGAACCTGGCATCCTCAATCCCCCGGCTTTCATTTTCTGATACGGGGAAAATTACCCTCTCCGATATCCGCCGATCCCCTCTAAACTTTAATTGGTAGTTGGATCTCGCCAACCAGAGCATTTTCTCTACCGTTTCATTAAGCAAAGGAACCGGTTCTTCATACCAAACATGGGTTTTCTTCTGAATAGCGGCCTCTAGTTCATTAAACGTGAATCTGGCGGGCAGGTTCTGCAATATTTCATCGGCTACATCATCCATCGCTTCCATATCGACAAATCTCAATTGAAAAACATATTTGTCATAGGTCTGGTTTTTAATAACCTCAGGAGTTTCCACAAAGCGGCTGAGTGTGTCAAAACGGAAGTCGTTTTTTTCATCGAGAACGCCGCTTCTAAATTCAATCGAGGATATGTGCCCTTCTCCGGTGGAGCGAAAACTCAAAATAAAACGCAGGCACTTTTCCTTAAGATGACTCTGGTTCGGATGCATAACGATAGAAGGGTTGAAAAAAGCGGCCGCCTGAACCGAATACTCATGCGTAAAAAAAGCTCCGAGCAGATACCGCCTCTCATCTGAAAGTTCAAAACCTTCGGGCAGGTACTCTTTGATCTCATTGAAGTTCCGGTTAAATACCTTGTTGATATCCTTATGGCGCGCCGCAAAATCGACCATAACCTGATTCAGATTCTGTTGAACTTCTGCTTCAGAGAGCTTGAGAACACGCTCAATGATGTGCCCGATCCGCTCTTCGCCACCCGGAAGATAAAATTTGGTAATCACCCGGGTGGACTCCGCTGAAAATTTTTTCTTTTTTCTTTTTATTTGCAAAGGCTTTGGCTGCATCTGGTTATTCCTAACGCGGGGGAACCCGCAAGTAAGTGTTCTGTAAGGCACTAATAAGGTGGCCTCGAGTTGTTAAGACACATCTCCACAAGATCCCGGATCCGGGCCGACCCCGCACACATGACCGTGTCGGCGCCGCCCCAGTAAATTTTCACGGTGCCGTCGGCTTCCGGGACAGCGCCACAGGTAAAGACCACATTGGGCACATAGCCGGTGGTCTCCCAGGGGTCTTCAGGCTGCAATATCCATTGATCCGCAACCCCGATAATCCGGGAAGGATCATCCCGGTCATGCAAGGCCACACCGAGCCGGTATACGGCCCCGGCCATAGTCTCAAAGACCCCGTGATAGATATGAAGCCAACCTGCATCCGTCATAAACGGGGTTGCACCAGGACCGATCTTCAACTGATCCCAGTGATAGGTCACTGGTTTCATAACCACCTTAGAGTTACCCCAATGAACCAGGTCGGGAGAATAAGAGATATGGATGGACCAGGGGGATATTTCGGAATGGGGCCGGTCAAGTCGCACATATCTCCCGTTGATTTTTTGCGGAAAGATGACCACGTTGCGCATATCCGGCTGAGAGATTAAAGCGATCCGCTCAACCTGCTTAAAATCCCTGGTTCGGGCACAGGCTATCCGCACCCCGTGTCTTGAATAGGCGCTGTAAGTCAAAAGATACTCACCCTCCAGAGCAGAGATGCGCAGGTCTTCCACCCCGAATTCTTCGTACTCGCCGAACACCCCCTCCGTAGACGGAGTGAGAAAAGGTTCCGGCCGCACCGTAAAGGAGAAACCATCATCACTCTCGGCCAGACCAATAATAGAGCGGCCGTTTCGAAGATGGGAACGAAAGAGCATAATATACCTGCCGTCATGCTTGACCACCCCGGCATTGTGCACGGTTGCCACCGGATAGGGAACGTCATCTCTGGTCAGGATCGGATTTTCACAATACCGCTGCACTACAGGATCTTGCATGATTTACCCCCGTTTTGTCCGAGCAATGATCTGCTCATAAACCTTGATATAATCATCCACCATCCGGGCTACGGAAAAATTCTCCTCAACATATTTACGGCAGGCAGCCCGATCTATCCGGGATATTTTGTTGACAGCCTCAACCGCTTCCCTGACATTAGCAACCAGGAATCCATTGAAACCGGAGCGGATCAACTCGGGCATGCTGCCCCGGTTAAAAGCAATCACCGGCGTACCGCACGACATCGCCTCAACAATTGAAAGGCCAAAAGGCTCATTAAAATTGATCGGGTGCAATAAGGCATACGCCTTGCCGAGCAACCTATCCCTCTGCTCCGGCCCGACGCTGCCGACATACTCAACATCTTCGCCAAGATGGGGTTCGACTTCAAATTCATAATAACTTTCATCCTGAATAATACCGGCCATAATCAATTTTCGGCCGCTGGCCCGAGCAATGGCAATGGCCTCTTTAGCCCCTTTGTCCGGGTGAATGCGACCGAAGAAAATTAAGTAGTCCTCCGGGTCAGGAGTAAACGTGAAATCGTCGAGCTCAATGCCGTGGTGGATAGTTGCCGCGTAGTCAAGCTTTGGCGAACGGTCGGCCTCACTGATCGCCACATAAAAAGTTTTACCATTGTATTTTTCATAAACTGGCAGAATACGGGGGGAGGAAAAGCCGTGAATGGTGGTAAGTACCGGGGTTGTCACCAGTCCGCTGTAAGTCAACGGGGCGAAATCAAAGTGGTTGTGAATCAAGTCATATTCATCAGCCCGTTCAAAGATTTCGGAAATGTGCAGGTGTTCCCAGACTTTCGCTTCTATGTTACTATTTTCCTCGTAGCCGCACTGACATACAGCATGCAGCGTGCCCTTGGTCTTGGAATCAGCGGTGGCAAAAAGAGTAACCTCCACTCCTTTGGCGACCAACCCCTCCGTCAAAAGGGAGACCACACTTTCCCAAGGACCGTAATGACGTGGCGGCGTTCGCCACGCAATCGGTGAAAGCATTGCAATACGCATAATTTTCCTTTAACCCCACTACATCCTGATTTTTGCCTCGGTCTTCGCAGGATTTTTTTCCAGATGCTTGCTCCTGTTAATTGCGGTTTCGGTAAAACGCGTAATCACATGGGAGAGATCTGAGTTCTTCCAAAGCGTGACAAAATCAGATCGCGCCTTGACCCGTTCGCTCAGAACAAAAGGCTGATTATGATCCGGTTGCAGGGAGATATCACCATACTCCAAGTTGAGATTACCGGAAAAAGCCTGACGAAAAAGATCCTGCATCGTATAGACATAAAACTTTTTTACATCCTCGGTCGATTCCGCAGACCCGATCTTTTTCCTGAATCCCGGAAGCAGCTCATTCTCAATTTTGCTGAATGAAAATTGTGTCGTCATAGTCAGTTCTCCCTCTATT
>JAGGWR010000260.1 GCA_021163445.1 Candidatus Tharpella aukensis | reverse complement strand
TCCAGCTTAAGTTGCTATTGCAGCTCGGGCACTGTTCGGGCAAAGTGACTTGGAGTGCAGGTTTAATAACTTTTTCCAGTTTTGGGATTACCTCGCCACTGCGAATAATCTCAATCAGGGCACCCGTCCCTAAACCTTGTTCTTTGACGAGACCGGCATTATGGGCCGTAACCCGTCTGATTGTCGCTCCGGAAATATTTACCGGTTCAACCTCTAAAACCGGCGTAATCGTGCCGGTTCGCCCAACCTGCCAAGTGATCTCAATTACTTTACTTATGGCTGTCTCGCCTTTGCTTTTGATCGCAATCTGCCAGCGGTAGTGATGGTCGGTGTGCCCCATAAGCTTTCGCAGCTCAAGGTTGTCAACTTCGGCGACAAGGCCATCGAGAGGGTAGTCGGTCTGGCTTGTGAGCTCCTCTTTCAAATTATCAATATTGGTCAAAAGTTCCTCTCCAGAGCCCTGCCACCGGGGTAATTGTCCATAGGGAACAAACTGAACCGCCCCGGCATTAAGGGCTTTTTCGGCATACGGATTAAGTGTGTCGGAGTTGATAATGCCAACCACCAGATTGCGCGGGTGTTCAAAGTGGGCCGCCAGATACTCGGCAAAATAAGAGTTCGTAATGACAATTTCGCCAAGTCCCTGGCCCCGTCCGGCTAAAGCCACGACCCCTTTGGCAAACGCCGAACTGATTTCATAGCCGGTTTCACCGTTGCCCCGGGTCGCAAAAATCTGGCCATCATCACGGGCGGCGAGGCCGTCCAATTTGGGGGTCAGGCGAAAATTTGGGGCCGGAAGCTGGTTTTCAGCGGCGCTTTTTTCGGCTCTTTCGATAAATCGGGCCAAAGCCTCTTTGGTATAAGCTTTCTCGGTTGAGAGCATCGCTTGGGGATGGCGAATCTCGCGGCGGCCGGGGAATTTCTCCGGTTCGACCTGATGCAGAAAGGGGTGCTTTGGTGCCAGAACCCGCAATTCTTCCACCAGATTATCATATTCGGTGTCACTGATCAGCGGCTTACCCTGACGGTAGGCACGATTATATTTCTGCAGTCTATCGACAAGAAGTTGCAATGGCTCTTGTTTATCTGAAATCGGCATAGGATTTTTGTTTCCTGGTTGGTGAAAGGTTGCTGTTTGGCAGACTTTCTGAGAGTTTAAAGTTTGGGCTTGACCGGTAGCCGGTACGGTGAAAATCAAGGCGCATAAAAGCATGATTTTAATTGGGGTCATATTTTAAATGGGGTCAGAGTAAAATTAAACTGCCAAGAAATAATTCTATTCCGACCCCATTTATTATGTAGAAATGGATGTTTACGGAACTTCATGAAATTGCCTTGTAAGTCACTAATTGGCAGCAGTTTGATTTCTACCTGTTTCTTTTGCTCTGTAAAGTGCTGCATCTGCTCTATCTAAAGCTTCTGAGATCTGCCTGTCATTTTCAATGTTAATGTAATCTACACCTAAACTTATTGTAAATTTAATAATACTGCCATCTATATTTATGTTCTGTTTTTCCGTCAGCAGTCTTAATTTTTCAGTAATTGATTGGGCCCCGTTCTTGTCGGTAAAAGGTAGTAAAATAGCAAACTCATCTCCACCGAATCTTGAGACTATGTCACTGTTTCTAGTATGTCTCACTAATAAGGAGGCCAGTGATTTAATCACTTTGTCTCCTACGCCATGCCCATAAGTATCGTTGATAACTTTAAATTTATCAATGTCGAGCATAATTACGGAAAAATATTTTTTTTCTCTTCTCGCGATTTTTAAAAAACTTTGGCCAACTTCATTAAAATATCTTCGGTTGTAAAGATTGGTAAGATGATCGCGGGTTGCTTGTTTCTGCAGTTGTTTATTTGCCTCGACCAAGTCAGCCGTACGCTCTTTAACCCGTATTTCAAGGGTTTGGTTTTGTTCTTGAATATCCCGGATAAGTTCGCAGAAACAATTGGCGAGAGTGCCTATTTCATCTTTTCTGGCGACAAGAAGTGTTGCATCGGGATGATGCTCTTTGTCGTTGATAAAGGCGAGTAATTTTTGGAGTGGTGTTAATAAGTGGTGAGCAAAAAACCAACAAAGAAGTGAGCCTGTAAAAAATATCAGAGAAAAGATAATGATGAATTGTCTGGATAAATGTTTGTTAATAGACTCAAGGGTTTCGACCGGAAGAGTATAAAAAATGGAGCCTTCCTGGAGAGGATCCATCAATCCTAGCCGGTTGGCTTTGGCAAAATACCGTTTATTGTTAAAATTGATAATACTTTGGGAGTCTTTTTGAGCTAAGAGCATTTGGTGTTCAGTCCACTGCAAGGGAATGTTTTGCAGTATTAATCCGTCTCGATTAAATGTTGAGGCGATGATTGCTCGTCGTCGTACCATGGTGATGCCGATCTTGCTGTTTTCGCTTATATTGTGGATCATTTGGTCATTGATTGCATAACCTGTAAGGATGATTGCCTTTAATTTTCTATCTTCTCCTTTCTGTCGAATGAATCCGGAAGAGTAGATAATAAAATTATTCATCTCTTGAAAAATAGAGATACCCGCCTTACCTTCAAGTACCGCCAGCTTTATTAAATGTTGATGAATACGGGATTGTCCGACCTGTCCAGGGTCTTTGGAGTGATACAAAATCTTACCTTGCGGGTTCAGTAAGATTAGAGTGTCGGTGTTTGACTTGGTTGCAAGTCTCTCCATTGCTGTCTTAATTGCTGTTTTATTCTTTTTGTCAAGGGCATTGATCAAGGCAGCGTCCCGGCTGATTTGATCGATAAAAAGATAGCCGGTTTGACCTATTTGTTTGAAGGCGTTTTCAGCCATGATGCCGGCACCGTCTATTTGCCGGGTTAAGAGGCGATGAAAATCTTTTCTAATAATATGTTGGGCAGCCAAAAGAGCAATTGCCATTCCCAGAAAAAGCAAAGTAGAAAAGAGCAGAATAAGGTGAACATCAGTGCGGTGATGAAAAGCTATTTTACGACTATCTTTCATTTAGTTTTCCTGTTTTCATCATAGTAGTTTTTATAGGTCTGTACAGCCCAGTTCAAATCTTTGTCGGCATGGCAGCCACTGTTTTGACAGGAATTCTGCATTTTAACCGCAGCTCGGAGAGGGGGGACTATCTGTAAGGTATGACTGGCCAAGCGAAAGTCACCGCCCATTTTAATAATGCGCGGCATATGGCAAGCGGCACAGTGAATCTGATTAGACTTACAAGGGTGATGATTTTTGTCCCGTCCGTCTGTCATGTTGGTGTGGCAATCTGTGCATTTGGCTCGATTGCTGACACCTTTCCATCTTTTTTGGTTCCGGCCGTGGGGCTCGTGGCATGCCACGCAGGTAACACCTAGTTTGACACTGTAAATATCCGGCTTATCATTTCCCGGGGCGTGACGATAGTCAGTTGCATGGCATCCCAGACAGGGAGATGATGTTTTGCCACAGCCGCCGGGATCTTCACTTTGTCCTATAATCATATTGGTTAATGACTGAGAATGGGGAGAGTTAATCCAGTCACTAAACTCCTGATGACGGCTTTTTGCTAAACCGCTTCCCCACCAATTCTTCTTTTCTTTGTCATTTTCAGGGGCAGAAGGGCTAAGTTGTGAAGTTCTTAGATCTCCACCCGGCTTATAATCAATTGGAAAATTGAACCGAACGCCTTTGATAGGGTCACCCTTTAGTGATGTTCCCCGGTTATGGCACTGGCCGCAAACTGAAGGCGAAACATCTCTGACAATATACTGATAGCTGTTCTCCTTTATGTTTTTCACGCCATGGCAAATAGTGCAAATCATCCGATCATTTTTTTGCCGGTACTGAATGTGAAGGCTGCCGGGGCCATGACAAGCCTCGCAACCAATACCGAACTCCGAAAATTTTAAGGTGTTGGGGTCGAAGCCGGTGGTGTGACAGCCGTTACATTTGTAGGAAAGCGGTGTTTTGTGCCAGCTGTCTACTTTGTAGTCAGCCCACTTTTTTTGAATAACATACCATTTGCTGGGAAACAGATAATACTCGCCGTCAATCATCCGGGCATAAACCTGTTCCCATTTTGATCCGATTATAAACTCAATATCCTCTTTTTTAAAAGTGACGGATGGGTCGTTTAGAGAGAAGTCGCCAAGAATTTTGGCATCTGGGTGGTTTACAGGTAGAAACATATAAGGGTGTAAAGTGTTCTTTTTCCAGGATACGTAATGTTCAGCATGACATTCTTGACAGCTGTTTGATGTTACATATGTAGTCTTATCACTGGTATTACGATGTAAAAACAGAGTGGTGAAAAACAGAAGTATAAGGGTGGAAACCGTAAAAATTATGAGTCTGTATAATTGTTTTATCATTTTGCGAAAAGTACCTGATTGTGGATGATTTTGTTGATTTCCACGTGAATCTTGAAAGTTTTCCGTTTTTCGTGTGAGACTAAAATGGTATTATTGTTATTACATGTCCACCAGACCAAACGCCTGTTTGGACTTGGAGAAAAAGCCGGTCGTCTTTGACGACTGTTGTTGTAGCATATTGGGAATATGCTACAGCTGCAAGAAATCCTAATACAGGGATAACAAAAAATTAAAAAGATCCAGTATACCACTGTATGTATAAATTCAACAACCCACCAGAATAATTTGGCATGTGAGGAACGAGCTTCATCAAATTCATCGTTATGATCGGCAGGAATAGTAGCAAAGGCAATGCGTAAAATAGAAGATACTTCTTAAGGATAATGGGAAAGGGCGGTTTGATTGTTTTTTTGAATTGAGACATAAATTGTAACCATGTGATATGACATGGTAATTTTAGGTCTGATATCTCCAGTAAGTGGAAAATTTCAATAGTATCATCGGTAGTCGGTGCCGCAATTTTTCACTTAATATGATATGTATATATGGGAAGTGTGAAAAATGCTTCTTCCCAATGTGTTTTCTATTCATATATTACCTGTAATGAATATATATATACTTATGTAATATAGAAAGTCAACTTAATTTCACCTCATTTTTTATATATCCACCCATGAGCAGCCGGTTTTTGGGTGTGATTTCATTGGGGATTTTCTGGGTTA
>JAGGWR010000089.1 GCA_021163445.1 Candidatus Tharpella aukensis | reverse complement strand
TTGATGAGATTATTACTGAAAACCGGAAATTATCAGCCCCGGTCGCCGTCGTTGCCAACATCCCTTACCAGATTACAACCCCGATACTTTTCCGTTTGATCAAATATCGGCATCTTTTTTCGCGGGCTATCCTGATGATGCAGGAGGAGGTTGCGGCCCGGCTTGTGGCTGCTCCGGGAAGCCGCGATTATGGCCGGCTGACGGTCGGTGTCGGTCTTTACTGCGATATCAATTCCGGTTTCAAGGTTTCTCCTAATGCGTTTTCGCCGAAGCCTAAGGTCTGGTCGCGGGTGGTGCGTTTTGAATTTCGAGATCAACCGCGTTACCCGGTAGCCGATCCGGCTCTTTTTGAACGTCTTGTTTTCACCCTTTTTAGTCAACGCCGCAAACAGATTATTAATCCTCTAAAAGGGATGATGACGCATTTGACCCGGGAAGAGTTGAGTGAAAGATTGCTGGCCGCCGGATTTTCACCCAGTGACCGGCCAGCGACGCTGCCGCCAGCCGAACTGGTACGTCTTTCAAGTTGTCTGGCGGCGTGGTAAAAAAAATAACTATGCTGCGAAAACTAATTAAAATATTTCTCCTGCTGACTTTTATCGGCCTCCTTATTGGCGTCGGTTCGGTGGTTGGAGTTTTCTATTATTACGCCCAGGATCTGCCCAAAATCACTTCGCTTAAAGATTATCATCCCTACACCATGACTGAAGTTTTTGCTCAAGACGGTGAATTAATTGGTCGTTTCGGGATTGAGAAGAGAAAGATCGCACCGATTGAGGAGATTCCGGATCTCTTAAAAAAGGCCTTTATCGCTAGTGAAGACAGCCGTTTTTATGAGCATCAGGGGCTTGATTTTTTGGGTATTGCCCGGGCTATGGTCAAGAATATCCAGGCCCGTCGGATTGTTCAGGGCGGCAGTACGATCACCCAGCAGGTGACTAAATCACTGCTTCTGACGCCGGAGCGTAAATTTAAAAGAAAGATTAAAGAGGCGATCCTCGCCTATCGTATAGAAAAATATCTCTCTAAGGATGAAATTCTCTTTATTTATCTCAATCAGATCTATTTAGGGCACGGTATGTATGGGGTCGAAATGGCCTCACAGCGCTATTTCGGTAAAAAAACCCGTGATCTGAATTTGGCTGAAATGACGATTATCGCCGGGATGCCGAAAGCTCCCAGCAATCTTTCGCCGATAAATAATCCTAAACGCTCAGCCGCGCGTCAGCGTTATGTCTTAGGACAGATGTTGGCGCAGAAATTTATTACCAAGGAACAGTTGCAAACCGCACTTTTGACCGAAGTTGAGCTTGTTTCCCGGGCCGACCCTTCGGCTAAAACTCCCTATTTTACCGAACATGTGCGTCGCTACCTGGAAAAAAAGTATGGTTACGATCAGCTCTACAAAGAGGGGTTGCAAGTTTATACCGGGGTTAATGTTGCCTGGCAGCTGGGAGCCCGTAAGGCTGTCGATCAGGGTTTACGGGATTTAGCTAAAAGGCGGGGGTTTCGCGGCCCCTCTCAGCATTTGATAAATGCGTTAGAGCGGGATGAATTTATTGCCAAATTGAAAGAAGAGCGGGAGAGTCTGGCTCATGCCGGTCTGGAGGTTGGTCGTTACTGTAAAGCTTTAGTGCTTGAAGTTGATGATGCGAAAAAAAATGTTGATCTTGATCTTGGCGGTCAACCGGCGTTGCTTGCTCTTAAAGATATGGCCTGGGCCCGGCGTCCGGATGCCGATGGCACGCGTTATTCCCGGGCGCGGATAAAAATACCTTCCGCCGCCCTGGAGCCCGGCGATATTGTTCTGGTCAGGATTAAAAAGATAAGCGGGGAGGTTGTTTTTGAAATTCAGGTGACTCTGGAAGAGGAGCCCGAGGCCGAAGCCTCGTTACTTGCTTTAGAGCCGAAAACCGGTCTTGTTCGGGCTATGGTCGGCGGTAAAAATTTTCAGGCCAGTGAATTTAACCGTGCGATTCAGTCGCGGCGCTCGCCGGGTTCAGCGTTTAAGCCGATTATTTATGCCGCCGGTCTCGATAATGGATTGACCCCGGCTTCTATTTTTCTCGACAGTCCGATAGTTTATAAGGACGGTGGAGACGACTGGAGCTCAGCCTGGAAACCGCGCAATTATGAACAGAAATTTTATGGGCCGACAACCGTTCGTCAAGCCCTGATCCATTCCCGCAATCTTGTGACCATTAAAATGTTGCGCCAGGTTGGTATAAAAAGGGTCATTAAATATGCGCGTAAATTAGGTTTTACATCAACCCTGAATGCCGATTTGACGTTGGCTTTGGGCTCGTCCGGGGTCTCGCTGATGGAGTTGACTACGGCTTACGGAGTTTTTGCTAATCAGGGGCGTTTGATCAAGCCGATTTTTATCAAGCGGGTTGAGGATCGGCATGGTGAAATTCTCGAAGAGCGTGAAGGGGTGGCCGTAATGGGGCTTGAACTGTCGTCGCTCTTGCCGCCGGATTCGGAGCCGGTTATCTCACCTCAGACCGCTTATTTGATGAGCAGTATGTTGGCGGATGTGGTTAAAAGGGGAACCGGCCGCCGGGCTGATCGTGCCTTGAAAAGACCTTTGGCCGGTAAAACCGGAACCACCAATGATTATTATGATGCCTGGTTTATGGGCTATGCACCACAACTGGTGACCGGGGTCTGGGTTGGTTTTGATGATCTCAAACCTTTAGGCCGTCATGAAACCGGTTCTCGTACGGCTTGTCCCATCTGGATAGACTTTATGAAAGTTGCTTTGGCCGAGCTTCCGCCGGAAAATTTTGCGGTACCGGCCGGGATTGTTTTTGCCAATATAGATGAAAAAACCGGCCTGCTGGCCGTGCCGGAAAGTGAAAAGACTTTTTTTGAGTGTTTTAAAGAGGGCACGGTTCCGACCGAACTCTCCCAACCGGTCTCGCCGGAAGAACTCGAAGAGAGCCTTTTTAATAATGAATGACGAACTGACTGTTAACCACCTGAGGTTGTAATGGCCAAGATTGACGCATTATTGAAATTAATGATTGAACATAAGGCTTCAGATCTGCATGTTACCTCGGGGTCGCCGCCTCTTTTGCGGATTAATGGTGAGCTTGAGCGTATTGCCTACCATGAATTGAGTGAAGAAGAGGTCAAACTGCTGGTTTATGAGATTATTCCACAATCTGGAATTGATCACCTTGAAGCTGAGTTCGATCTCGATTTTGCCTATGAAATTGAAGGAATCGCCCGTTTTCGGGCCAATATCTACTTTAAACATGGTGGTTTAGGTGCCGCTTTTCGCCTGATCCCGCATGATATATTGACTTTTAGTGAGTTGGGCCTGCCGCCGGCGGTTCGTGAACTCTCCCGAATACGTAAAGGCTTGGTAATTGTGACCGGTCCCACCGGTAGTGGTAAATCAACCACTTTGGCAGCTATGGTCGATCTTTTGAATAAAGAGCGTAAGGCCCATGTTATCACTCTTGAAGATCCCTTGGAATTTGTCCATGAAAATCAGACTTGTTTGATCATGCAGCGTCAGGTCGGGGTTCATGTTGAGAGTTTTGCCAGTGGTTTAAGAGCGGCGTTACGGGAAGACCCAAATGTTATTATGGTGGGCGAGATGCGGGATTTGGAGACTATCGCTTTAGCGATTACAGCCGCCGAAGTCGGCCTGCTCGTATTTGGAACTTTACATACCAGTAGTGCCGCAAAAACGGTCGATCGGATAATTGATGCTTTTCCTCAGGATCAGCAGGCTCAGATACGGACGATGCTCAGTGATTCGTTGAAAGGGGTAATCGCTCAGCAACTGCTCAAGCGGGCTGATGGTAATGGGCGGATTGCTGCGCTGGAAATTTTGGTTGGCAATCAGGCGGTGGCTAATCTGATTCGGGAGGGTAAGACTTTTCAGATTCAATCAATTCTTCAGACTGGTAAAAAACTTGGTATGCAGACAATTGATCAGCATCTAAAGGAGCTGGTTGCTAAAGGCCTGGTTACCACTGAGGAGGCCTCTCTTTATGCTGATGAGAAATCTCTTTTTACTTAGCTATCCCGTGACTTTTTACGAGTTCATCAATGAAAACGGTCAATCATTATTTATTAACTGCCAATCATCATTAACCACTTCCCTTAAGTCGCGCAAACTTTCATCCATCAGGCGGCAGCCTTCGAGCATCATCGCTTCGGTGCTGCCGAAAACATTACGTTCTGGCAATCGCTTCGGGGTTGTGACTTGAAAAAAACCGTTTTTCCAGGTCAATAGTTCATAAATGGCAGTCTCGCCTAGTAACTCCCCACATTTAGCATAAGTGATTTCACCAAGATGCAAGTAGACTTCAGCTGAATTGTTCTCCTGATCCTGCAGGCTTATCAGAGCATCTTTTTCCCGGTTGGCTAGGATCTGGATGGTCTCCATAAAGCCCATCTCATCCAGAGAGCCGGAAACCCCGCCGTCGATGGTTTGACTAACTATCTTGTGGCCGCGCTGAATCAAGCGGTTGATTTTTAGAAAAGCAACCTGTGTGCTGCTCTCTTTAGAGATGAAATCGTCGGCCCCGACCAACAGAGCCCCGGAGACAAGTTCTTCCCGGTTTTCGGCTGAGAAAAAGATGAACGGTAAATCACCATATTGTTTTTTGACGAAGTTACAGAAAGCTATGCCGTTGTAATTTTCATGGCCCATCTCACTTATAATCAGAATGACCTGTTGTTGTTCAAGATGAGTACGGGCTTGCTCGGCAGTCAGAATAAAATTGATTTCGTAGCTTTCTTTGATCAGGCGGGCATATAAATCCCCTTGATCACGTTCAAATGAGGGGTCGAGAACCAGGATTATACCATTGTTTTTTGTTAATCCCGCCAGATGCTGTTCATGGTTGATGATCTGGAGCAACTCTTCGGCAAGTTGCCGGTCGATCAAGTCGTCTGGCTCTTGATTGAGGTGTTGGCGAAATTGCTCCGTAGTAATTACGTTAGTTTCATCTGTTCCAACACTTCCCGGGCCATTGATAAACCAGAGAAGTAGAGTCATAATTCTGGCTTCGATTGAACTCTTGGCTGCCGGCTGATTGATTTGGGAAATAATCTCCGAAAGCTTGAAACTGTCTTCGATCTTTTTTAAGAGGGCTGCAGATTTTTCATAAGGAAGCACCGGAATAAGAGAGAGGATTTTGTTCTCTCCACTGGTGTCGGTACAAACATCGTAAAGGCCGATCTCTTTTAGGTAGACGGCCAGCAATAACGCCTCCTGATTTTTTCGCTTAAGTCCTAATGAGGTAGCCAGGAGTCGGGCGTAATGGGCCGTGCGGTGACAGTTTCTGCTGATTTCTGGATTGTCTCGGGTCAGGCAGTTAAAGATTAGTTTGACCGTCGCCAGATAGTTGCGGAAAAGTTCCTCAGGAGAGAGTTCTTCGCCGAGCATAATGCCGCCGAGACTGCCAAAATAACGGATCTCCGCTGTGCGGTTATAATCTTTGAGGACTGTTTCAAGGCGACGGGTCTGAGAGTGGAAAACTCGTCTTTTCAAAATATAGACAGCATCTTCTTGCAAGAGTTCCTTGATTGCTTCTCCTTCATCAATCACCGCCGTAATCCGATAACCTTCATGTGATAGAAGAGTACTAATGGCGTTACGAATTTTATGGTCGGGCTCAATCAGAATAATCCTTTTGCCCGCAGACGGGGGCCGGCTTTCAGCCGAAAGCTGTCCACCTCTGCCCGGTTTTGTTTTACCTCGCGCTCCATTAATCTCAAAATCGATAATTTTAAAATCGAAAGGAATCTCAATTTCCTGTTTTTCCCTTTTGACCTGTTGTTTTAAATAGTATCGGCTGATTGCATCCTCAATTTCAATACGGGAGGCAACTCGCCAATCAATGTCAGCCTTCCCGGCCAATTGGATTATCTTACCTTTACAAATGTGGTCTTCAGGTTGACAACTGACAATGGAAAATTGTCCTTTTTGATCATTAGCGATAGGCAGGCTCAGGAGGGACTGCACGACTTTGACGGGAAAGCGGTTGCCTGCGTTGCTCTCCAGGCCTTGATGAAATACCGGGTAGTAGGGCAGCTCATAGTGTAGAGCGTAAGCCTTGCCCAGCTTGGCATAATCGGCCAGACCGAGAAAAAGCAGGCTCTCTTCAAGGCCCTCGTTTTCAACATTTCTCTGCCGTTCTCTGGCATTGCGCAGCTCCTTCTCAGAAAGCAGCCGGTTTTCTATTAAAATTTTAGCCAGTTGGTCGTCAGTCAACATTAAAATCCTCTTGGAGAGTAACTTTAGCGGGTTGTCCTATTACATTATTGTATATATGTAAACCAACTTAAAGAGTAAGTCAAGCAGGCAGAGTTGCTTGCTTTAGTGTCTTTTATAGATATAATGATCTCTGTTATACCGGTTTCCGAGGGTTATCATATAAATAATTACATTCCAGGAAGATAACCTTTTACGACGCCATCAACCTTTGAAATTTGACAAATGTTTATAAGCGATGTATATTTATAGCTTGAAAAAGGTGATTTTCATGAGCGATAACAAATGTTGACAAAAAATGTCACAACAGGGTGACGTAAATTGTCAGCCTGGTAAGTTCTACTAATTCACTATGTTGATATATGATTTACTCTATGATCATTAGATGTATAGTGAATCCAGTGTAAATTTAAAGATAATTTAGTTACAATCTTTTTTTTAAAAAATCTTTTTATTGGTATCATCTTTGCAACGTATGTAAAACAGACCGGCAAAGTCGCTAAAGACAGCGGAAAGCTGATATCATCTTTTCAAAATGTAATTATCTTTTGATGAACCCGTAAAAAGGTAAAATTTAAAAATTTACGACTCGTAACCTATTGAAATCATTAGGTGTGAAATTGCCAAATTGGCGAATTTGGGACTTTTTACGAGTCCATCATCTTTTAACAAATGTGAAAATCTTTAAACCAAACAAAAAGGAGAACGTTATGAAAAAGATCCGTAAAAACAACAAAGGTTTTACCCTCAT
>JAGGWR010000211.1 GCA_021163445.1 Candidatus Tharpella aukensis | reverse complement strand
TTTCCGATATTCCGGTTGCCGGTTCCGCTCCCGAATGGATGAGTGAGAAAGCGATCTCCATCGGTCAGTATTTTGTCTCCTCTGGTGTTTACACTGTTTTTGGTGCCGCCTTCCCGGCTACCGATGGTACCAAATTCAAAAAGCATCTCTTTGAAGGTCTCGAAGAAGAGGTTGGTGGAATGTGGGATTTCGCAATTGATCCTTACGAGCATGCCGCCAAGATGATTGCTCACATCGATAAAAAACGTGAAGCTTTAGGCATCAATATTAAGCAAGAGCGTAAACTTTTCGATATGGCTGATCGTCGCGACCTGTAGACCGATCTCTGCTAAATAGAGAAGATTGAGCTAAAAAACCCCGGTTCTTAATGAACCGGGGTTTTTTTTATGCTTGACAATATGAGGTGGACTTCCTACAAGACGTGATGGCTAAGTAAAAAGTTCCGATATCCTGCGATGATGTGGTTTTCCAGACACTCGACATACTACTTGTATAGTCTCGCGCCTGGAAAACCACATCATCTTGTCTATCGAAATTTTTACTTAGCCATCACGTGATTTTTTGAAATCTACAGGAAGTACAATCAATTTTTGTGACTATTCAGGTTTCGTTCTCGAACTGCCTGGGTTGGGGTCATTACTGGTGCAAGGTGCGCCAGCACCCCAGCTTTGCCCCCGTTTATGAGGGCGAAGCAAAGTTTGTCGCCATTTGTTGTAACTTAATAGTTACCAATTTTTTAGAATAAAGGAATGTTATGCGTTTTTCCAGGATGCACCTGCCGACTCTGAAAGAGGTGCCGGCGGAAGCTGAGGTTATCAGTCATAGATTGATGCTTCGGGCCGGGATGATTCGACGGCTGGCTGCCGGAATCTACTCTTATTTACCCTTAGGGTTGTTGGCCCTGCGTAATGTTGAAGAGATTATTCGTCAGGAGATGAATCGGGCCGGAGCCCAGGAAGTATTGTTGCCGGCCGTGCAACCGGCCGAACTTTGGCAGGAGAGCGGACGCTGGGACTTTTATGGTAAAGAGCTTTTACGGATCAAGGATCGCCATCAACGTGATTACTGTTTTGGCCCGACCCATGAAGAGGTGATTACCGACCTGATTCGGCATGAGGTGCGCTCCTATCGTCAACTGCCGCTTAATCTCTATCAGATTCAGACTAAATTTCGGGATGAGATCAGACCTCGTTTCGGGCTCATGCGAGGCCGAGAATTTATTATGAAGGATGCTTATAGTTTTGATGTTGATGATGCCGCCGCAGGTTTAAGCTATCAGAGTATGCGTGAGGCCTATAGTCGGATTTTTTCTCGTTGCGGGCTCAATTTCCGGGCGGTTGAGGCCGATTCAGGGGCAATTGGCGGCAATTTCTCGCATGAATTTGTCGTGCTTGCCGAATCGGGTGAGGATGCGATCGCTAGTTGTACGGATTGTGATTATGCCGCTAACATTGAAAAAGCTGAAAGCCGGTTTGTTGATAGTGCAACCCCCTCTCCTGAACCGACTGCTGCTGCACCTGTTGAGGTAGCTACCCCGGATTGTGAGTCGATTAAGGAGGTTGCTGACTTCTTTGGAGTTGCTCCCGAAGCGACAATAAAAAGTATGATTTTTGAGAGTGATCTCGGTTTTTGTATGGTGGTCGTGCCGGGTGATTGCGAGGTTAATGAGATAAAGGTCACAGCCGCCCTCGGGGCGGAGTGGCTTGAAATCCCGCCGCCGGCTCGGATAGCGGATGAACTCGGTCTGCCGGTCGGTTATCTGGGGCCGCTTAATCTCAGCATTCCCTTGTTGGTTGACCGTCAGGTGCCGCAAATGGGCGAGATTATATGTGGAGCCAATCGAGCCGGTTTTCATCTCCAGGGGGTTCTTTGGGGACGCGATTTCAAGAGTCAACAGATGGCAGATCTAGTTCTGGTTCGGGCCGGTGATCTTTGTCCAAGGTGTGGCTCTTTGCTCCAGATTGACCGGGGAATTGAGGTTGGCCATATCTTTAAATTGGGCACTAAATATAGTGAAAAACTTAAAGCCACGTTTCTTGACCAAGAGGGTCAGGAAAAAAATCTTGTGATGGGTTGTTACGGGATTGGGGTCGGGCGAACCGTCGCCGCCGCCATTGAACAAAATTATGATGATAATGGGATCTGTTTTCCTTACGCCATTGCTCCTTTTAAAGTTGCACTCTTAAATCTTGATCTCAAGTCAGAGGAGGTTACGGCCTATTGCGAAACTCTTTACAAGGAGTTGCAAAGCCGGGGGATATCCGTCATTTATGATGACCGAAATGAACGACCCGGCGTCAAATTTAAAGATGCTGATTTGATTGGGGTTCCGTTGCGTTTGACGTTGGGGCGTAAAGGTTATAAACGGGGAATTTTGGAAGTTAAATCGCGCAATAGTTCCGTAAATGAAGAGTTACCTCTTGATGATCGGGCACCTCTATGGCGTTTACTTGATGAGCTGGCCGCAAATGATTCGCGTATCCCATCTCAATAAGTGTTACAATCATCCCGACATGATCTTGAAAGATGTATCTTTCGAGGTTAAAAAGGGTGAGTTTGTCTATCTTTCCGGGCCCAGCGGGGCCGGGAAAACAACCCTGTTTCGTTTGCTCTTTGCCGATCTTAAACCTGATGGTGGTCAGATTGTGGTTGATGGTCTTGACCTGGTCAGGGCTCGACCGGCTCGTATTGCTCGTTTGCGGCAGCGGATGGGGGTTGTTTTTCAAGATTATAAGTTGATTCCCAATTATACGGTTTTTGATAATGTTGCTCTGGCTTTGGAAATTGCAGGCACCCCACGGCGTTTGATTCAAAAAACCGTCTGGCAGGTGCTTAAAATTGTAGGTGTCGAGCGTCAGCTTGATCGTCTGCCACTGCAATTGTCGGGTGGTGAGCAGCAGCGGGTCGCGATCGCCCGGGCTCTGGTTAACGATCCTCAGATTATTCTGGCGGATGAGCCGACCGGTAATCTTGATTACGAGATCGCCAATGAAATCATGAGCATTCTTGATTACATAAACTCCCTGGGCGCAACCATCGTCATGGTCACTCATAATCGTGCTCTGTTGCAGCGGTTTAAGCGGAAAGTTTTTTATCTCGATCAGGGTAGCCTGCAAGCCTATGTCTGGCCCGAATAAATTTACGTTGTAGAGGGTAGTCTGTTGGTTTGCTGACCTCGTTAGCGAGAGCGAAGCGAAGCTCGACCTTCTCCGCTTTAATTTAAAGTAATTTGACTTTATTATTTATGGCTAAATTTCAAGATCGCATATATCCATTGTTTAAATTGACGGCGAATAATATTCGTCGTCATCCGGTTATTAATCTGATTTCGATTTCGATTATCTCGATTGCTATGTTGATGTTGATCCTCTATTTTCTGGCTTATAGTAATGCAGCTCGGATTGTTTCGGCTTGGCGGGCGGATTTACGGATTGTCGTCTATCTAGTTGATGATATTGACAGTGGAAGGATGTTGTCTCTGAAGAATTATTGTCGTGAGCTTGATGAAGTTATGCGTTTTGATTATGTTTCAAAAGAGCAGGCTCTGGAAAATTTTAAAGTTACTTTGGGGGATAATTCTAATTTTCTTGCAGGCCTGCCGGAGAACCCTTTACCCGCTTCGCTGGAACTCCTTCTTGATTCTGAAGTTGCCGAGGTTGATGATGTTGAGCGTCTTGCCCGGCAATTGCAAAGGCAGGTTGGGGTTGATGAGGTTGCATATGGCAGTCGGTGGCTGCGGCAGCTTTTTTCACTGCTCAAGACGGTTAAGTATTTTGGCTTTCTCTTTGCTGCTTTTCTCTCAGCTGTCACGGTGTTCATAGTTGCCAGTACGATTCGGCTCTCTCTTTATGCTCGTCGTGAAACTATCAGGGTTTTGCATCTGGTTGGAGCGACCCGTAGTTTTATCGCCTTACCCTATCTTTTTGAAGGGGTGTTTCAGGGGGCTGTAGCATCATTTCTGGCTTTGGGATTTGCTTATGGCGGATTTCGATATTTCAAAGCCTGGCTCCAACTCCAGGTTCCTCAGTGGTCGATAGTTTTGCAGTTGAAGTTTTTTACGACTCTTCCTCTGCTCCTTTTTCTGCTCTTGGGAACCAGTCTCGGAATTGCCGGTTTCCTCCTCTCTTCCCGTTGGGTTCGACAGGATTAATATCTGAAATGAAGTGCCTCTTTTTGATTTTGCTCTTGAGTTTTACCGGATTAGCAGTGGAAGTGCAAATTCCGGGTTGTCTCTGGGCTCAAGGTGTCGGGGTTGAAGACCCCGACAGTGACCTGCGTCTGATTAATGATCAAATAATCAAAGAGCGCAAGCAAGAGAAAAGAGCTCGGTTGCAGCAAGGTTCCGTACTGCAGGAGATTGATGACCAAAATCGTTGGCGGATTGCGTTGCAGGGGGAGCTTGAGGGTTTGGCTGAGGAGGTGCAAGAGGTCGGTCTGCAGGTGACCGAAATTGAGGCCGAAGCGGCTCGTCTCGAAGAGTCTTTAGGGCTGTTGTTACAAAAATTTTGTCAGCGTCTGAAGATTCGCTATTGTCAACCTCCCGGTAAATGGCTGGATTTCCTTGATAGTGATGCTGATTTGACGGAAAAGCTTAATGCTTTAGTTTATGGGCGGCGGGTGTTGGCTGCCGATAGAGATCTGCAAAGTTCCTGTAGCAAGTTGCTTGAGGAAGTTCGAAACCGACGCAAGGAGCTTGATACTCGCCGGCTTTTTTTGCTTCAGCTTGAACAGAATCAGGTTGTCAAAATGGCAGAGTTAGAAGAAAACATTGCCAAAAAAAATGAGTTGCTGTATAAAATCAAGCATCAAGTCAAGGCCCATAAGGAACTTGTTGCCGAGCTTGAAAATGTGGCCGCAAAGTTGGAAAAAATGACCTTGGTCACCGGCTTGGCGGAAACGGATTTTGCTTCTCTAAAAGGCCGTTTACCTATGCCTGTAGAGGGTATAGTGATTAGTTTTTTTGGGCTTGAAAAAGATAGCCGCTTTGCCACGGTTACCAGTAACAAGGGGATCGAGATTGAAGCTGATCTTGGAGCTCCGGTAAAAGTAGTGCATGGGGGCCTGGTCGTTTTCGCCTCGTGGATGAAAGGTTACGGAAACCTGCTGGTAGTTGACCATGGCGGCGGCTATTATTCTATTTATGCTCACTTGGAAGAGTTTGCTTGTCGGATTAATGACCGCCTGCAGCCGTTAGAGGTTGTGGGCCAGGTCGGCCAAGGGGTACTTTCCGATGCCTCATCCCTCTATTTTGAGATTCGCAAAGGCGGTATCCCCGAGGATCCGCTGGTCTGGATTTCACAGCTTTAGAGACGGTTAGAGTGATGGATAATTTTTCTGAAAAGAGTGATCCCTGTAAGGGCGGCGGAAAAGTAGCTGCCGATCCGGATTCAGGTTCCTATTTGTTAATCTTTTGGAGGTTTCTCAAGATGCTTGAAAGAAATAAAGGTAAATCGATAACTTTAGGTGTGATCTTTGCCCTTGCCGCCTTTCTGTTTATTCATCTTGGGGTTTTGCCGGGTGATTCCAGAGCTCGAGAAGAGGCTCAGAGTCTTGAGAGTAAAACTCCTTATGAATATATTAAACTCTACACCGATACCTTGAGTCTGGTGCAGAAGAATTATGTTGAAGAGGTTGAAGTCAAGAAACTGGTATACGGGTCGATTAAGGGTATGCTCTCTGATCTTGATCCGCATTCGAGTTTTATGCCGCCGGATATGTTTAAGGAGATGCAGGTTGAGACGACTGGTTCTTTTGGGGGCTTGGGGATCGAAATTACGATTCGCGACGGGGTTTTGACCGTCGTCTCTCCGATTGAAGATACACCGGCCTTTCGGGCCGGGGTTGAGGCCGGTGACCGGATCATCAAAATTGATGGTGAATTGAGTAAAGATATGACCCTGATGGAGGCGGTCAAGAAGATGCGCGGCCCCAAAGGGGAAAAGATTACCATTTCGATTATGCGTCAAGGTCTCAGCTCACTGCTTGATGTCACGATTATTCGTGATATTATCAAGGTTGTCAGCGTTAAAAGTAAAATGTTGACCGATGAGATTGCTTATGTGCGCTTGACTCAGTTTCAGGCCCGAACCTATTCCGATCTTAATCGTAAAATGAAAGAGCTGAAAAAAGATCACTCTCTCGCCGGGCTGGTTCTTGATATGCGTAATAATCCCGGTGGTCTGTTACAGCAGGCGGTTAAGGTTTCAGACTATTTCCTGAAATCAGGTCTGATTGTCTATACCGACGGCCGCATCAGCAAACAGAATATGCGCTATCAGGCCTATGATGATGGTACCGAGGGTGATTATCCTATCGTGGTTCTGCTTAATGGCGGCAGTGCCAGTGCCTCGGAGATTGTTGCCGGTGCCCTGCAGGATCATAAACGGGCTCTGGTTATGGGTACCCAGAGTTTTGGTAAGGGTTCAGTACAAACTATTATTCCGCTTGAAGATGGTTCAGCCGTACGTTTAACAACTTCGCTCTATTATACCCCGAGCGGCCGCTCGATTCAGGCAAAAGGGATTGAACCGGATGTTCTGGTCGAAGCCGGTACGGTAGTGCGTCGCGATCAGAAAAAAGGACTTATGTCGCATCTTAAGGAGAAGGATCTCAAAGGTCATTTTAAGAATGGTACCAGCCAGGAAGAAGGCTCCAAAACACCGCAAAAGCTCAAGCCGCAATCGGCTGATGAGACAGATCAAAGTGGTGGGGAAAATCTGACACCTGCCGATAAAGAGAATGACAAGAAGGATGAGTGGCGAGATGATAATCAGATTTTGCGGGCTCTGGAACTCCTTCAAGGTTGGAAGATATTTAAACAGCTTGGTGTGCAGTAGTTAAAAATTGATATTCCTAGACAATTTACGGACAATTTTCAGACAGCGCCGGTTGCTGGTTGTTGGGTGTATGGCCAGTGGTGTTCTGCTCTTTTTTTTGGGCTATCTGGTTGCCGAGAGCCTGTATTCTCCACCGCTTGAATCTTGTCAGCAGTCGATATCGCAGCCGGTTTCAATTGTAAAAGAACCCC
>JAGGWR010000193.1 GCA_021163445.1 Candidatus Tharpella aukensis | reverse complement strand
TGCCTTTGTGCCTCGCAGACAATAAGGAGAATAGGACAATGACTGAAGCAGTAATCGTGGCGACCGTTCGTAGTGCCGGTGGCCGATATAAAAAAGGTGGTCTGGCGCAGACCCGGGGCGATGAGATTGGTATTCAAGTGGTTAAGGCTCTACTGGCCAGAGTACCGGAGTTAAAGCCTGAAGATATTGATGACCTGGTTTGTGGCTGCTCATTTCCCGAAGCCGAACAAGGTATGAATTTGGGCCGGGTTCTGGCTTTAGGAGCTGGTCTGCCGGTGAGCGTCAGCGGTGTGGTGGTTAACCGTTTTTGCTCTTCCGGTCTGCAGGCGATAGCTGATGCAACGGCTAAAATTAATGCGGGTTGGTCTGACGTTGTAATTGCCGGCGGCGCTGAGTCGATGAGCCATATCCCGATGGGCGGCAGTATTTATCGCCCGCATCCGGAGTGGGGTGATCTGCCGAATACTTATGTCTCAATGGGGATCACCGCTGAAAATGTGGCCGATGAATTTGGGGTTACGCGTGAAGAACAGGACAAATTTGCTGTCGAAAGTAACCGTCGCGCCCATGAAGCGATTGCGGCCGGAAAATTTAAGGATGAAATTGTTCCGATTGAAGCCTGTCACTATACTACCGATGCCAAAGGCCGGAAAATTAAAACCAGCAAAACCTTTTCTGTTGATGACGGTGTGCGTTGGCCGACGACAGTCGAAGGTTTGGGCAAACTGAAATCACCTTTTAAAGCTGGTGGAATTGTAACTGCCGGTAACTCCTCGCAGATGACGGATGGAGCCGCTTTTTCACTAATCATGAGTGCTGAAAAAGCCAAGGCCTTAGGGCTTAAACCTATCGCCAAACTGACCAATTTTGCTGTGGCCGGCTGTCGCCCTGAAGTTATGGGGGTTGGCCCGGCTTTAGCGATTCCGAAAGTTTTGCAACAGGCCGGTCTGAAAGCCTCGGATATCGATGTTTTTGAGATTAACGAAGCCTTCGCTTCGCAGGCTATCTACTCGACCAGAGTTGTCGGTATCGAAAAACGTTATTGGGATGGAGATATCAATCCCAACGGCGGGGCGATTGCTCTTGGTCATCCTTTAGGTTGTACCGGAGCCAAACTGACAACCCAGCTTCTGCACGAACTCCAACGCCGTAAAGCTAAACGCGGCCTGGTCTCAATGTGTATCGGTGGCGGTATGGGAGCTGCAGGTATTTACGAAATGCTGTAGCTCGGTGTGGGGACATACCTCCAAGCCGGGCTTTCACCCTGAAGAGGCACAAGAGCCCGTGACGAGCTGAGCTGTATCCCCCTCGAAGCCTGCGAAGCAATGTTCGCATCATTTGCTGTGGCTTTAAGGTAATCATGCTGAATAGTTACAATTTTGATTGATTTAAAATTTGTAATAACGTAGAATTCATAATCAGAGGGGTCTAAGGAGTCGAAAATTAACCCCTTAGACCCCTTTGATTTTTAAGATTTATCTTTTTGTGCTTATCCGTAAAATTTATAATCTGCGGATTGTTTTTTTGACTCCGGCGAAGCCGGGTGAGGATCTAATATAATGAAAGCTGATGTGATAGCAAGTCCGGCCCGCTATACATTGAAAGAGGAGATTGCCAGCAGTGTAACTCACGGTATCGGCATTCTCCTCTCGTTAGCAGCACTGGTAATTATGGTTGTTTTTGCCGCTCGCTACGGTGCTGCCCGGCATCTTGCCGGGGCCGTAGTTTTCGGCTGCGGGCTGATTCTCGCTTACACCTCATCGACGCTTTATCACAGTTTTCAAAAGGTCAAGGTTAAAGCAGTTTTCAGGACTCTCGATCATGTTTCGATCTTTATCTTGATCGCCGCAACCTATACACCCTTGACTTTGGTAAATCTGCGGGGGCCTTGGGGCTGGTCGATTTTTGGCGTGGTTTGGGGTTTGGCCCTCTTTGGCATCATTGTCGAGTGCAGCCCCTTGCGCCGCTTTCGCCTGGCCTCGGTTATTCTCTATATCGGCATGGGCTGGGTCGTAATTGTCGCCCTCAAACCATTGCTGGCATCGGTTCAGACCGGAGGCCTAATTCTCTTACTGGCCGGTGGTCTGGCCTATACAATAGGTTGTCTCTTTTACGCCTGGCGGCGTCTGCCTTATAACCACGCAATCTGGCATCTTTTCGTCCTGGCGGGCAGCATCTGCCATTTCTTTGCCATTTTATTCTATGTGTTACCGGTGAAAATCTGAGTTCTTATATGCGTGTCGATTGATAAAATTATCGATTATACAAACGGTCAAGTGGGCTTTGCAGCTGGCGAAAATCTTTCTTCATGACATGAGTGTATATCTCGGTTGTTTTTACGTCGGCATGTCCTAAAAGTTCTTGTAGAACCCGAATATTAGTGCCACTTTCGAGCATATGTGTAGCAAAGGAGTGGCGCAAGGTGTGAACTGTGGCCCGTTTATCAATCCCTGCCTTTTTTACCGCAGTCTTAACCGCTTTTTGTAAACCAGACTCATTCACATGATGTCGACGTTCCTTGCCGGTACGCGGATCTTGTGAGCGATTTTTCGCCGGAAATATATATTGCCAAGGTGTTTCTCGTGACGCATTGCGATATTTTTTTTCCAAGGCATTAGGCAGAAAAACTTCACCAAAACCGTTATCAAGGTCGCGCTGATGAAGCTCTTTTACCTGTTCAATGTGTTGATGAAATTCATTGAGAATAAATTGGGGTAGAAATGTGGTTCGATCTTTCCCGCCCTTACCACAGCGCACAAAAACAATGTTTTGACCGAAATCGACATCCATAATTCGGAGTCGGATACACTCCATAAGCCGAATTCCTGAACCGTAAATCAGCTTTGCCATCAACAGATGGGTGCCGCGCATCTGCTCAAAAATGCGCTCAGTCTCAACCTCAGTAAGAACCGTGGGCGGCTGCGGTTTGCGCTTGGATCGAGTTGGGGCAATAGAGTTGTTTAGAGGCTTTTGCAGGACATCGCGATAGAGAAAAACCAGAGCATTCAGTGCTTGTCTTTGGGTTGATGCGGCGACATTCTCCTGAGATGCCAAATGGGACAAAAACCGTTCTACCTCTTTGGTACCCATTTGGTTGGGGTGCAACTTCTTGTCGTAAAAACAGATGTAGCGCAAAATCCACTGACAGTAAGTTTTTTCGGTTGAATAGGCGTAATGATAGTAACGTAGGGTCTCGCGCACCTGATCCAGTAACTTAAGTTTGGGATTCGGTGTGAATTTCGATTTATTTTCCATATTATGTGTCTCAATATCATACTTAACTGGAGATGTGAAGTGAATAATCTAATTGACATGTGGTAAATGTTTTTCCAGAGATTATGTTTTAATCTTGTTGACATGTGGAAAATGTTTCCATATATAAGGTAATGACAAAGA
>JAGGWR010000201.1 GCA_021163445.1 Candidatus Tharpella aukensis | reverse complement strand
ACCATGAAACATGGCCCGCACAATTTCGAGTTTTTCAAGGAGCAGGGCAAAAGCCTCTTCCGCCAGCAGGGTCGGCGTACCCCGGCCTTTGGAGTCGGTATATATCTTCAAGGCCTGTTTCAGCTCATTGCCAATGCCGATATAATCAACCACCAGGCCACCGGGCTTATCTTTAAAGACCCGGTTGACCCGAGCAATGGCCTGCATCAGGTTATGCCCCCGCATGGGTTTGTCGATATACATGGTATGGCAACAGGGTACATCAAAGCCGGTCAGCCACATATCTCTAACAATAACCAGCTTCAATGAATCATCTGCATCCTTAAAGCGTTTCTCCAACCGTTTCTTGGTCTGCTGGTTGTAGATGTGAGGTTGCAGGAGTTCTTTGTCGGACGCGGAGCCGGTCATCACAATCTTGAGCACTCCCTTTTCCGGATCCGAGTCATGCCAGTCGGGTCGTAGTTCAACTATCGCATTGTACATATGGGCGCAGATCTCCCGGCTCATACAAACAATCATCGCTTTGCCCGGGATCACGGCAGACCGTGATTCGTAATGTTCTACCAGGTCTTTAGCAACTTCCTGCAAGCGTGGTTCAGAGCCCACCAGTTTTTCCAGAGCGGCCCATTTACTTTTAGTTTTTTCGCGAAGATTAATATCTTCCTCATCTTCGATAACCTCTTCGACCTCATCGTTGAGTTCTTCGATCACTTCACGGTCGATATCGAGCTTGGCGAGGCGGGATTCATAATAGATCGGCACCGTGGCACCATCGTCAACCGCATCCTGAATATCGTAGATTGAGACATAATCACCAAAGACGGCGCGGGTATCTTTATCTTCCAGGGAGATCGGAGTTCCGGTAAAACCGATAAACGAGGCGTTGGGGATGGCGTCACGCAGATGTTTGGCATAGCCGAAGATATATCTGCCGGTTTTGGTGTCGAGCCGGGCTTTTAAACCGTATTGGCTGCGATGGGCTTCGTCACTGATCACGACAATATTGCTGCGTTGACTCAAGCACGGATGGCTCTCTTCGCCATTCAAGAGTGAAAATTTCTGAACCGTGGTAAAGATTATCCCGCCGGATTGCCGGGCTGCCAACAACTTACGTAACTCATCCCGGCTGCCGGCCTGTACCGGGGTTTGTTTGAGCAGTTCCCGGGCATTGGCGAAGGTGTTGTAGAGCTGGCCATCAAGATCATTACGATCGGTAACTACAACAATGGTCGGGTTGTTCATTTCCGGTTGCTGTAGAAGTTTTCCGGCGTAATAGCACATCGAGATACTTTTGCCGGAACCTTGCGTATGCCAGACCACGCCCGCCTTGCGCGAACCCGGAACTACGTCTCGACCATAGGTGGCTCTCTCCTCACCGGTATGCGGCTCTTTTCGTTGTTGGGTGGCGATCACGGTTACTCGTACTGCTTCACGTACCGCGTGAAACTGGTGGTATCCGGCAATCTTTTTGGTGATGGTATCACCTTCCTGCTCAAAGATGACAAAATAACGGATGTAATCAAGCAGCAGTTCAGGATCAAAAAACCCTTTGACCACCTTTTCCAGCTCATACTCCAAGAGCGGTCTGTCATTTTCATTCTTGATCGTGCGCCAGGGCATGAAGCGTTCCTGGTTTGCCGTTAGCGAACCAATCCGGGCGGTGATTCCGTCACTTATCACTAAGGCTTCATTGCAGATAAAGAGGTCGGAGATCTCATCTTTGTAGGTCTGGAACTGGTTGAAAGCATCCCAGACATCGGCCTGAACATCCGCCGGATTTTTCAGCTCAATAACCGCAATCGGCAAGCCATTAATAAAGACCACGATATCCGGTCTGCGATTCATCCTCGTGCCTTGGAGCGTAAACTGGTTGACCACCAGAAATTGATTATTGCGATAATTATGAAAGTCGATGAGTTGAGCATGATCGTAACGGGTTTCGTCGCCGTCCCGATACTCAACCGCCACCCCTTCCAGGAGCAGTTTATGAAAGGCTCGGTTGTTCTGGATCAATACCGGGTGTTCCGGTTTGCCGACAGTAAGAGCTACTTCTTCGAGGGTCGCAAGGGGGAGGTGGGGATTGATCTTCTTAAGGGCCGTCAGAAGACGACCGCTCAGTACGGTCTGGCGATAATCCTCGCGCTCCGGGGTTTCGCCGTCTGGGGCAATGTCCGGCCCGTAGGCGTATTCATAGCCGCTTTCGCGGAACCATTTAAGGCAGAGCTGTTCGAGCTGATCTTCGGTGATCATCGGTTATCCAATAAGTTTATGGCGTCGACATATTTCAGTTATATGTCGATTCTCTTCGAAAATTTCGACACGTCTTAGTCTACTTGTTTTTTTGTCTTGCTTTTATTCAAAAATATGATTACGTTTTAGTCAGTCTTATCTACCAAGATGTAGAAGGAGCGATCGAACCCGGTGCATGGTAACATGTATCGGGTTTAGTTTTTTCCGGTTTTTCAGTAATTAATACCTGCGCAACTGTTCTCATTATTGATCATCAATTACTTTCCAGCTTCCTTTTTTACGTGAGCCGCTTCGCTGTAATCGTTTTACTTTTTTAAGCTCTCGAATTGCTCGTTCAACTGTGCTTTCGGATACCCCAAGGTTGGTGGCAAGTTCCGGGATTGTCAATGTCGGATCGGATGATAAGAGCTCAAGAATTTTTCCCGTCATTTTTCCCGTCATTTTTCCCGTCACCGACGTTTTCTCCAGCGTTTTCTCCAGCGTTTTCTCCGGCGTTTTCTCCGGCGTTTTCTCCGTCACCGACATCTTGGTCGCCAAAGTCATCTCCAACCGAGTCTGATCATACGGCTCAAAAGAGTCGAAAAGATGCAGGGTGCCGCCTTCCGGTTCCCAGGCCTGGCGAATCTTTGGTAAACCGGAACCGGCACGTTCACCAAGATTGATCATTAAAAACATCTGCTGCAGGGTTTGGTTGCGACAGTCACTTTCCCCGCCACGCAGGGCTTGTTCTACCGGTACCCGCAAGAGGCCGGGGTTGCGGAAGCGAAAACCTTTTGGATCTTTTATCACCAGAATTGAGGCTCGGCCTGTATGGTCGGCATGCACCAGCGTATTGACCAGCGCTTCACGCAGAGCCCGGTGTTGAAGAGTATCATCCTGACGAAAATTACCTTTGAGAACAAAAGGCACCTTCAAATCAGCTACAAGTTTGCGCGAAACTTTCCGAAAAAAGTCAAAGAGATTCCCCGACCATGTGCCATCGGGAACCACCCGATCCAACCAGCGGGTTTCTGATGTTTTATCTTCCGGCTGTTCCTGGTAATCGACAAAGTAGTTGGGCACACCTTCCTGGATGGCGGGCCACTTCCCGAACATCAGCAGGCCAGCCAGAGTTAACCCTTCATCGTCTGTTTGGCGGTCATGGCGATAGCCGCCAAAAGCCAGGAGAAAATCCTGATCTTTCATGGATGTCCAAGGATGTTCAGGCCGATGGGAGGCCAGCATATTGCGGTAGGCGTGCAGGCTTTCGCTATCCAGATCAGCCAGCGTGAAAGCCGGCAGGATGCGTATGTCACGGCTATCCTCCATCTGTTCGGCCAACATTCTCTTTACAGTCTCATCATCACAGGGCCGATCGCCAGCATGGAGGCGGCGAAAGGTGTTGCCTTTTAGGGGGTTGCCGTTGAGATAGACCGGTTTTTGCTGGCGTGGGGCTGTCGGAATATCTATCTGGATAAGATTTTTTTCGGCTATGGTGAATACCTGGACATGGTGATCTGTCAGCAGGTTAGTGCTGACTTTATTGGGATTATTGACAAGGTTGAAGAGGTCGCTTATGATTCGTTCCGGTTCATCAACTCCATGCAGAGAGAAGCGGCCTTGTTTCTCTTTGATCCCCAGCAGAACCGTCCCGCCCCGAGTATTGACAAAGGCACTGTATGTAGGCCAGAAATCAACCGGAAGCTGCCCCTTGCCATCCCGGCCAACGGCCAGCTTGCACTCCAGATCAACCGATTCAGAGAGTGTTGTGATATCTTTCAGAGTGCGGATTGTAATCATACCGCCGCCTCGATTTTGTTTTGGGTGTCAGCAACAGTGATTTCGCCGGAGAGGAGTTTGGGGAGAAGGACGTCTCTTGTAGATGCAAGGGTGATGTTTTCATTTTGATTGTTAATCCATTCTGAAAACAATGGGTCAACTTTTTTAATAAATTCACTTAAACAATTACAAATGGGAACTACCAATCGTATTGACTCAATTCCTGTTGAACTAATATTGGGTTGTGCACTTCCTTGGGCCGCCCCAATTACTTGTTCAAAAACTGATTCTCGCTGAAAAACACAAAATAAAAACCATGAAATTCTATTGTGAAATTTACTTGATTCAAATTTTGCTACACGCTGGTTTAGGTAGGCCGTTTTTCCCGATAAAACAGTTAATCCAATTTTACCAACAGTAGCCCCGGTCATAGCCATCAATAAATCGCCATCCGACAATCTGAAACGAATTGTGTTTTGAGCCTGATTATTATCGATACACTGGCACATGGACAAATCAACCGTACCATCACCAACAATATTTTTGATCTTTACTACGGGTTGTCCAGCCTTTGTGAATGTTTTGCTCTTGTAGGCATAGCCTCCTTTTGCTGTGGCAATATCTTTAATTGTGCCTGCTTTCCACCTTTTTGGAATCATTCCAAGCTCCGAATCAACCAACTCATCAGGGAAGAGGGCGGCGGTGGTGGTTAGTTGGGCAAGTTGGTCAGGGGGGAGCTGATTCAGTTCTTCGTCGGTTTTGCCGCTGAGGGCACGGATGGCGGCACGTTCCGGGTCCTGGCCGTTTTGTTTGGCCTTGATCTTGGACTT
>JAGGWR010000194.1 GCA_021163445.1 Candidatus Tharpella aukensis | reverse complement strand
CAGTCCAAGGGCAATGCCGTCGCTTATCTTCTCGAACGTTTTAAAGCCGATTTTGGCCGGGTTTTCAGCATTGCCTTAGGTGACAGTCCCAATGATTTCAGCATGTTATATAAAGTCGACCGTCCTTGGTTGGTGCGTCAACCGAAAAAAAGTCAAACAGTACCTGAAATAGACAATTTAAAGGTTACCTCAAAGTTCGGCCCTGAAGGTTGGAGTGAGGCGATTAAGGATACGCTAAACAGTCTATAAAAAATCAGCACTGTCCGGTTAGAACTATGCTTAGACGAGTTCTAGGAATATCGGGTTGCAAGAACCTAACAGGACAGTACTGAAACTTACTACAACAAAATTTGTGTTGATTTGTGTCCATTTGTGGTTAAAAAAAGCGGAACCACAAATGGACACAAATTAACACAAATAAAAGCAATCTTTTTGATTCCGGCTAAGGCCAGGTTGGGGAGAAAAGAAAATGTCTGATTTTATCCAGAACTGTGAAATTACCACCCTGCAGTTATTGCGTAACCGACCCCTGATGGAGATTGAGTCCGAGCTCGAAATTTTCTCTTATGACCGCAAGATAACCCTTTTGCTACCGGCTCTTTATTCGGAATTTGAAGGGCCGGCGATGCCGAAAATCATCTCTCATCTCTCGACAATTCCCTATATTCATAGAATTGTACTCTCGCTTGATCGAGCCGATCGTCAACAGTTCGAGAGCGTTAAAAAGCAATTTGCCGGTTTCCCCTGCGATGTTAAAATCATCTGGCAGGACTGTCCTGAAATAATTGAAACCTATCGTTATCTGGAAAGCCAGGGTTTCAACGTCGCCTGCCAAGGCAAAGGGCGCGGCGTCTGGTTCAGTATCGGTTACATTCTGGGCAAACGGGACAGCAAAGTTATCGCCCTGCATGATTGTGATATTGTCAATTATGATCGCCATCTGGCAGCCCGTTTAATTTATCCTCTAGTTCACCCCTCGCTAGCCTATGACTTCAGTAAAGGCTACTACGCCAGAATCAGCAATGACGAACTCTACGGCCGGGTCAATCGACTCTATGTCATGCCGATGCTGATGGCTTTAAGTAAAATATTCGGTAAACTGCCGTTCCTGGAATATCTGCAAAGTTTTCGCTACACTTTGAGCGGCGAATTTGCGATGTCGACGGATATGGCTTTAAAACTCAGAATTGCTCCCGACTGGGGTCTCGAAATTGCCACTTTGGGAGAACTCCATTCACTAACAACTCCGATCCGAATCTGCCAGGTGGAGTTAATGGAGAACTATGAACATAAACATCAAAACCTTTCTCCGGGTAAAGATAAAGGCCTGAACAAGATGGTTCATGATATCACTTGTACGCTTTTTCGAATTCTCTCGCAGGATGGCCTGATTTTTACTCCGTCGGTTTTTCGCACCTTGAGAGTCACCTATATAAATTTTGCCCGCCTTGCGATTGAACGTTATCATGCCTTAGCTCAAATAAACGGCCTGCGCTTTAATCGTCACGGCGAAATTTCGGCTGTCGAAAATTTTTCCGCCGCCATGGGAGAAGCAGTCGAGAAATTTATGAAAGATCCTTTGGGCACACCGCTGCTGGCAGCCTGGCAGCGGGTAATCGCAGCAGATGCTGATTTTGATAGTCGCTTAGTTGGATTAATCGATAAAATAAATGAATGATGGCGTCGCAAAAAGTTCCGATATCCTGCGTTGTTGCGGTTCTCCAGAGACTCGATATGTATGGTCTCGCGCCTGGAGAACCACAACATCTTGTCTATCGAAATTTTTACTTAGCCATCCTGTTACTTTTTACAAGTTCATCAAATTTTAAGAGGAGAATTTTTAGAAATGGAAAAAATTATCGCAAGATTAACCAAAGAAGTCTTAGCCGGTCGTCTCGGCCCCTGGAAAACTGAAGAAGCCGCTCTGGAAGCCGGGGTTGCCGCCCCCGAACACATTATTACCGGAGCCCGGATCCGACGGGCTGTGATTGAAGCAAAAAGCGGGGTCTCTTTTAAACATATCCGGCTACCGGAAAAACCCTACTTTATCGAGTACAGCTGCCCGAAAGACGGAAGTGAATGGCATCTGGCGGCCGATGACAGTGACTTAAACTGCGGCATGTGCGGCACTCCTCTTGAGCTGAGCGGCACACATGCCCCCGTCTGTCAGCCTCTGGTCAACAACTACATCGGCGGCCAGGAAGATTATTTCAGTTATGCCGGAGAAGTAACCGTAAACGGCGACGTCGAGAAAACCTTTCAAAATATCGTCTGTTACGGAACCGGCGTCGGTCATCTGGGCATCGGTGTCGGCTGTTTTCAACTTAATAAATTTGGCCCCCTGGAGATCAAGGTTTCCGACTGGGGCCGGGCGGCCCGTAACCTGGCCTTTATTTTTGCTGATGAAAAAGAGCGGGAGCGGGCTCGGGATCTGATTAAAAAGCAGCTCCCGGAAATTACGCGGCAGATGCAAGAGGGTTTTCTTGATCAATTTAACGGTGAAGTTTATGATGTCGATTTTCTTTACAAACAGCACCACAGTGACCGCATCATGCACTGCTGTTTCTATACCCGTTTCGACGAATATCGGGGCCACGGCTGTACTTCACGAGCTGCCGGACTGGCCAAAAATTATATTGATGATCTTTTTAAGAAAGCGGACGTTAAATGCCGGCTTTCGGTTATCGGCATGGGCCGGGACGGCGACCTCAAACCCTCGCCCCGCAATCGCCGGGGCCGCTATGTTTCGGCTCAGCAACGCATCCCGGTAGCCGTTTACGAAAAAAATATCGGTCGCCCGATTGATGAATTTCTCTCCTATATTGAACTTGACCGCCAAGGAGTACTGGAAGAGACCGGCTGGCCGGTTTATACCGGCATGGGCGGCGAAATCATTCCCGCTTTCTACCGCGCCATGAAGAATAATCCGCGCCCCTACCTGGTCTCATGTCTGCAGAAAGTATATGCCGAAATTCACGGCAACGATCTGGTTTTCGGGGTTGAACTACCCAACGTCGAGGTCGGTTTTCCTTCGGGACCGGAGGGCATTATTCCGCCCATGTCCCGAGAAGCCCTGAAAATTGCAGGTATTCACTCCGCCAAGGAGTTCTGCGCCGCCCTCGCCGCCTTAACTCTGGGCGGAGAGTTTAATTTTGCGACTCTACATGTCAAGGAAAAGTTGTATACGGGACGTTAAATGAAGTGTAACTATTCAGCGCAAGTTGAAAAGCACTGTATATTGATGAATTTCAGTAAATTCTGGGGACATAACCCGATTCTCCGAAGGAAATCGGGATTGTGTACCCTGAATTTACGGGTTAGCTGAATAGTTACAATTAATTAAAGTGAAGAGCGTGATTGAAAAACTCAAAATGCAGTCCGGGGATAGGGCTATCCCCGGATTTTTATCTCTGCCGCCGTCGAAGCCGACCGGGAAATGGCCGGGTCTATTGATTTTTCACGGCACCGACGGCTTAGGCCCGCAGCATCTGGAATTTGTGACAGCACTTACACAAAAAGGTTATGCCTGCCTGCTGCCGCAATGGTTCGGCGGAATTTCATCGAGAGCAAGAGCAATCGAGTCTGACCCTATTGCTGCTTGGAGTGATCTTGAGCCGGATGATCTGCAGGTTTTTTGGCAAACGCTGCGTAACGATTTCCGGATTGATGAAAACCGTTGCGCTCTGCTTGGCTTCAGCCGCGGCGGCGGTCTCGCCCTGCTCGCAGCATCCCGGCTGCCGGGGGTCAAAGGTGTCGTAAATTTTTTCGGTCTCACTGCCTGGGCCGATGGCTACGCTGATTACCGGAATTTCAACTTTCTTAGCAAAGATAATTATCTCTCATTTCTCAAACATATTACATGCCCGATTCTGACGATGCACGGAGAAAGCGATACAGTTGTCCCGGCAGCGAACAGCTACAAGCTGGAAAAAATTTGTCAAGAGTACAAACTAACGGCAGATTTCCACTATTATCCCGGCGTCGAACACTCCTTTATCTGGCCCGGAAACATTAAATTTAACGCCGCCGCCAACCAACAAACCCGAAGCCTGATGTTTAATTTTTTAGAGGTCACTTTGCTGGCGTCAGCCAGATAACATCGTAGGGTTGTAACTCAACCAATAATTTATCCCCTGCCGCCGGCCACCTCTCTTCTGAGAGAAGGTCAAACCAATTTTTTTCCTCGATTTTGAGATTATTAAGAGGTATCTCCAGATGACAAATGCGATTTGTAACATTTGTCATCGTCAATATATGCTGATCTTTTTCCGGAGAGCTTCTTAATACCGTAAAAACATCGGGTGAAATCAGCAAAACCTGCTGTGCCCCATGCGGATGAAAGGCGCGGTTTTGAGTACGAGTGATATAAAGTTTACCGGCATAATGACGCAGGAGCGAAAGTTTTGAGCTGGGATCTTTAAAAGCTAAGGCCAAACTCGTACTGTCGATCACACCTCGGTTAATGTCTCTATTTTGTTTGCTCCTTTCAACCAATTCGTGATCATTCGGCGTACCGATGGTACCGTGGGCATAAACTGCCGGAATACCTTGCAGAACCAAGGCCAGACTTCTTGATGCAACATAGCGCTTGATCTTGATTAAAATCTCTTCGTCACAAGTGTCATCATTAATGGCACTCCACCAAGTCGAATTTATTTCATAAGGCTCTTCACTCATCCCATCGGTCATTTTATAGGAGATAAGGGCTCCGTGCGATTTCGCCCGCTGAGTGATAAAATCGATATCCGACTGAGCCAAAATCCCCTTAACCCCCATCAGTCCGATCCCGTCATGGGTGTCAAGCATATTAAAGAAAGTGGCTGTGTCTGATGCAACTTTAAGGTCATCTGCCCACTGCGAAATGGCGCTTACATCTTCTCGATAAAATGTGTGCAGAACCAGCGGCGGCAAGGCAAAGTTGTAGACCATGTGGGCCTCGTCCCGGCCGTTGCCAAAATAGGAGATATTATCTTCGTGCGGGACATTGGTCTCGGTAATCAAGGCCACGTTAGGGGCAACCGTATCCATCACATCGCGCAGAAGTTTCACGATTTCATGGGTTTCGGGTAGCTGGACACATTCGGTTCCGGGTTCGGCCCAGATATAGGTCACGGCATCCAGGCGAATAATATCAGCTCCGCGACGGATATAAAAAAGCAGGCCTTCGATTAGCTCCCTGAGGGCGTATGGATCCTTGAAATTGATGTCAATCTGGTCGGCAGAAAAGGTTGTCCAGACATATCTCGGGCCTTCGATGGTATCAAATTTTGTCAGGATATCGGAAGTCCGAGGCCGAAAAATCTTGCTCCGCTGTTCCGGGGTCAATTCATCCGGCGATTTATAGGAGATAAAAAAGTTTTTAAAAAGGGGGTTCCCACGCAAAAACTCCTTGAACATCCGTGACTTTGCTGAACAATGATTTAAAACACCGTCAAACATCAGATCGTAATTGGCAGCCATATTCAAAATATCGGCCCAATTTCCCAGTCTCCGGTCTACGGTTTTAAATTTGACCACGGAAAAACCGCGGTCGGAAGAATAAGGGAAAAAAGGCAGAATGTGCAGCGTATTGATAGCGCCCAGATTATAACTATTGACAAAATTGTGTAACGTCGCAAGCGGCGTACTACCCTCACCTTTGATCATATCACCATAGGTGATCAAAACCATATCTTTTTCCGTAAAGCGCTCTTTTGCGACAAAATCTTTTTCCGCCGCAATCAACTCCACAGGTTTATGGGCGTGGTGAACTTTAAGAATGCGCTCCAACTCAGGCATTATCCGATCCGCTTGCTCTTTGCCGTAGAGAAACAGAAGCCGCGAAAACATCCGTTCCTTTTTCTCCGGCGCAATCTCCAAAATCGGCTTGGTAAAATCTGGATCCGGGTTATAACTAATTCTGGTGATTTTACGGGAAATTTTCTGACTCGATTTTATCATGCTATCACCTTACCTCAGTAAACGGCGAGCTGCATTTTTGGCTTCGGCAATGATCTCCTCTTCACCTGCGACTTGGCGCTGGTGCATAAGCACCTTGCCGGCAACAATTGTCGTATCAACCACGGCCCCGGAAGCTGAATAGACCAGATCAGAGATCAAGTTATGCCCGGGAACCATTTCGGGCCGATCGGTATCGATCAAAAGCAGATCGGCGGGCCGTCCTTGAGCCACGACCCCGCCTTCCAGACCAAATATTTTAGCCCCATCAGCCGTCGCCATGCGCCAAACCTCGGAGGCGGGCTGAACCGTCGGATCATTAAGCGCAAATTTCTGCAAAAGCGCAGAAAACTTCATGGTTTCAAACATATCAAGATTATTGTTACTGGCACAGCCATCGGTACCTAAGCCAACCAGCACCCCATGCTTAATAAAACGGCGATGGGCGAAACTTTTGCCAACAGCCAGTTTCATATTCGAGACTGGATTATTAATTACTTTAACCCGATTTTTTTCCAGCAGAGCAATTTCATCGTCATCAAGCCAGACCGCATGAGCAGCCACCAGTTTATCGCAGAGTAGACCGATATCGGCAAGATATTCAATCGGTCGCAAACCATGTTTTTGCTGACAATCACGCACCTCCTGCTCGGTTTCCGAAAGATGGAGATGAATTAAAAGATCGTGCTCAGCGGAAAAATCACGCACCCACTCTAAACCGGCCCGCGACACCGTGTAAATTGCATGCGGGCCTAAAACAAACTGGAGACGGTCGGAATAATCCCGACTCGCTTGAAACAGTTCCCGGTTAGCGGCAATCTGTTCTTTAAGACGTTGGGGATCATCGAGATCAATAATCACCGCACTTAACGCGGCCCGCAACCCCATCTCCTCCACCGCTCTGGCAGTACCGTGAAAATGCCAATACATATCATTAAAAAAAACAGTTCCACTCTTAATCATCTCAAGACAGGCCAGCCGGGCTCCGTGATAGACCAGCTCTTCGGTCAATTTCTCCTCCAGTGGCCAGATTTTGGTAGTCAGCCAGCTCTGAAGTTCCATATCATCGGCATAGCCGCGAAATAGAGTCATCGCAGCATGGGTGTGACCGTTGTAGAGACCCGGCACCACGGCTTTCCCGCCACCGGAAATTACCTGATCGGCAGTAACATCAGGCAACGACGGAGCAATTTTGCTGATCAAACCGTTTTCAATCAAGATATCAACCGTCGCCCCGTCCAAGACCACCTGCCGTAACAATAAACTCATCAAAAATCACCTTTGCGTTGCAAACGCTCAACTATAACCGGCAGCAGACGGGCCAGAATCCGGCTGTTTTTCTGCTGAGCTTTTTCGATCTCCTTAAAATCCACCACCTGATCACAAACACCGTTGGCATAATTGTCGACCAGACAAAGGGAAGCGTACTCAAGACCCAACTCCCGAGCCAACGTCGCTTCATTAGCCATGGTCATACCGACAACACTGCCCCAACCGGCAAGCACTTTAACCTCGGCCCGGGTTTCAAAACGAGGGCCGGTGGTCTGAATATAGGTTCCGCTGTCAACCAGCTCGACTGAAAGTTCTGCGGCCGCCTCAATGATAACACACCGCACCCTCGCGGAAAGCCCCGGCGTCACAAACTCCAGACGATCATCAAAAAACGTCTTGATCGCCCAAGGATTAAAATAGTCATCGGGTACCAGCAAAGAACCCGGCGAAAACTCACTCTGCAAACTCCCGGTTGAGTTAATGGCAACTATATACTTAACCCCGCACTCCTTGAGCGCTGCCAGATTAGCCTGATGATTAAGTTTATGCGGCGGCACCGGCGGGGTTTGGTGACTCTGCAAAAAAAAGAGACCTTCATCCCCTTCTTCAACCAGCACCCGACCGTAT